>NZ_JBHWBP010000347.1:0-8126 GCF_042735575.1 Streptomyces sp. NPDC059564
GTCCAGGTAGTCGCGCAGGACCTGGGACCGGGACGGGTGGCGCAGCTTCGACATCGTCTTGGACTCGATCTGGCGGATGCGCTCGCGGGTGACCCCGTAGACCTTGCCGATCTCGTCGAGCGTCTTCGGCTGGCCGTCGGTGAGGCCGAAGCGCATCGAGACCACGCCGGCCTCGCGCTCGCTGAGGGTGTCGAGCACGGAGTGCAGCTGCTCCTGCAGGAGCGTGAAGCTCACGGCGTCGGCCGGGACGACCGCCTCGGAGTCCTCGATGAGGTCACCGAACTCGCTGTCGCCGTCCTCGCCGAGCGGGGTGTGCAGGGAGATCGGCTCGCGGCCGTACTTCTGGACCTCGATGACCTTCTCGGGGGTCATGTCGAGTTCCTTGGCCAGCTCCTCCGGGGTGGGCTCGCGGCCCAGGTCCTGGAGCATCTGGCGCTGCACGCGGGCGAGCTTGTTGATCACTTCGACCATGTGCACCGGGATGCGGATGGTGCGCGCCTGGTCGGCCATGGCGCGCGTGATCGCCTGCCGGATCCACCACGTCGCGTACGTGGAGAACTTGTATCCCTTGGTGTAGTCGAACTTCTCGACCGCGCGGATCAGACCGAGGTTGCCCTCCTGGATCAGGTCCAGGAAGAGCATGCCTCGGCCGGTGTAGCGCTTGGCGAGGGAGACCACGAGGCGAAGGTTGGCCTCGAGGAGGTGGTTCTTGGCGCGGCGGCCGTCCTCGGCGATGATCTCCAGCTCGCGCTTGAGCTTGGGCGCCAGCTTGTCGGAGTTCGCCAGCTTGTCCTCGGCGAACAGGCCGGCCTCGATGCGCTTGGCGAGCTCGACCTCCTGCTCGGCGTTGAGGAGCGGGACCTTGCCGATCTGCTTGAGGTAGTCCTTGACGGGGTCGGCGGTGGCTCCGGCCACGACGACCTGCTGGGCGGGGGCGTCGTCCTCGTCGTCCGAGATGACGAAGCCCTTGTTCTCCCCGCCTTCCTCTTCCTCGTCGGCCTCGGCCTTCGGGGCGTCGGGGCCCTCGTCCGTGCTCTCCTCGTCGCCTTCGTCCGCGTCCTTCTTGGCGGCGGTCTTCTTGGCGGCCGTCTTCTTCGCGGCGGCCTTCTTCGCCGGCGCGGCCTTCTTGGCGGCGGTCTTCTTGGCCGCCGTCTTCTTCGCGGCGGCCTCGGCTACGGGCTCCTCGCCCGGGGCGCCGGCGGTGTCGGGTTCCGTCGTCCCGGTCTCCGCGACGGTGTCGGCCACGGCCGGGGCGGCGGCCGTCTTCGCCGCGACGGTCTTGGTCGCCGTCCGCTTGGCGGGGCTCTTCGCCGCGACGCTCTTGCGGGGGGTGCGCTTGGGCGACTCCGCGGCACTGACCATCAGCGTCACACCCTCTTCCTCGAGGATCTGGTTGAGGCTGCGCAGAACATTCTTCCACTGGGTCGCAGGAATCTGGTCAGCCTCGAAGGCCCGACGCACGTCATCGCCGGCGATCTGCCCCTCGGCCTTGCCCCGCTCGATGAGCGCCATCACAGACTCGGAATCGGCGATCTCCGGCGGGAGCGTACGGGATGTGCTGGCCGACACGAACAACCTCTCGGAACGATGGGAACGGCTTCCGACCCCGGCCTGGTGCTGGACCGGAGCCGACGACCACCGACTGGGGATGGGCCGGGGGCGCGGGCAGGGGCCGGGGAGCTGCACAGCACCCCCAAGGGCTGCTGTCTTCCCTCCGTCGGCCATCACCTCTTACGTCATCGCGTGACGTCGCGGAGCGTTACGCCCAATCTTCGTGGCCCGAATCACATCCGGTTCCCGCCCGGGCCGGTCCTACGGTCGTACCCGCACGTCCGGAGGCCGCGAAAAGCCCCCGCACACCGGAGTCGCCGGACCCGAAACGCCGGCCGCGCCCCCGGGGGGGGCCCCCCCCCCCCCCCCCGCGGGCCGGCGCTTGAGGGGCGGGGGGGGCGGAGTCGCCGCACCCCAACCGGGCCCGGCGCCCGGTGGTGCACCCCCGCGCCCCCGCGCGTCGGCGCGTCAGTGCTCGCGCGGGGCGGGGACCACGCGCTCGACCTCCGGATGCACCGTCAGCAACTGGCGCATGGCGTTCTCGGCACCCGTGGCGTCACCGGCAGCGAGCGCCTCGACCATGCGCGCGTGGTGCGCGACGCAGGTCTCGCTGGGGCGGTCGCAGGCGGTGATGGGGCTGCCGGACACCTGGAGGGCCGCGGAGACGATGCCCGACAGGTGCTCCAGCATGCGGTTGCCCGCGACCTGGATCAGCAGTGCGTGGAACTCGTTGTCGGCGCGCGCGAACGTGATCGAATCGCCCTGTCCGAGGGCGTGGCCCATGATCTCGACCATGTCGGCGAGACGCTGCTGGACGTCCGGGCGGCCGTGGCCGGCGGCGAGGCGGGCGGCCAGCGGTTCGATGGTCCAGCGGAGCTCGCCCAGCTCGCGGCGCTGATCGTCGCGCTGGGGTCCGAAGGCGCGCCACTCGATGATGTCGGGGTCGAGCAGGTTCCAGTCGGCGACCGGACGGACCCGGGTGCCCACGTTGGGCCGGGCGCTGACGAGGCCCTTGGCCTCCAGGACCCGCAGGGATTCACGGACGACCGTCCGGGAGACCTCGAAGCGCTGGCCGATCTCCTCGGGTACCAGGGGCCGGTCCGCGCCGAGGTCGCCGGAGACGATCATCTGGCCGAGCTGCTGGACGAGTTGGCCGTGCAGTCCGCGTCCGCGGCTGCCCGCCGCCCGGCGGCCGACGCGGCTCAACTCGACGTCGCCCCCGTCCCAGTGGGGCGGTCCGACCCGGTCGGACCCGGAGGCCTCCGGGTAGGGGTAGCGGTCGAGTTCGCCCGGGCCGGCGAGGCCGGTGTCGGCATGGCGGGCGGCGGTCATCATGGTGTGCGCAAGGGTACTCACGAATCCTTTGTCGGCCGGGCTTCCATCACCCTTGAGGTCTTTGGTGAAAAGCACACGAAAGGGTGATCGGTGCCACCTACGCAATTGACGACTTATCGTAAAGAACCGGGCCTTTTGCGGGGAGTTGCGGTCCGCTTCGAGTGATGCCGCTCGATGTGGACTTCTCCGGTCCCGCCGGAGTCGCCTCTGGCATCGGAACGATCACCAACGGACTCGGCCGCGCAGTCCTGTGAACGCATAGGCGCACAACAGGACCATCAGCGACAACACCAGTGCGGTGCCGACGGGTTGGATCATCACCCGAAGGGCCCCCAGTACGATCCGGTCCGCCTCCGGGGGCCACGGCGACCAGCTCAGGCCGCGCAGCCGGGAGGCGATCCCCGTCACGGGGTACGCCGACGGTCCCTCCAGCGTCTTGCGCACCAGCGGTACGACCATCACCGGTACGGCGAGGACCGCCGCGACGCCCGCCGAGGCGGCCCGGAAGACGCCGGAGGCGAGGACCCCGGCCCAGGCGCACCCGATGAGCAGCCCGGCCCAACTCGCGGCGGGGGACATCCACTCCACCGGCGCGCGCAGCGGTCCGGCGCCGAAGACGAGCCGGAGGGCGGCGAGGTCGGCGGCGACCGCGAGGGCGCCGAGAACCAGGGCGAGGGCGGCGCAGACGCCGAGTTTGGCGGCGAGCAGCCCCATCCGGCGCGGCACCGTGCCCCGGTCGGCGGCCAGGGCGGGGTAGCGGTACTCCTCGCCGAAGGCCAGGGAGCCGAGCAGCCCGGCGCCGAGCGCGGCGGGCGGCAGCGGGAACAACTCCGGCCAGGCGGCGAGCAGCCGGTGCTGGGGGGTGTGGCCGGCTCGGGCGAGCACCAGGGAGATGAGCGCCGAGACGATGACGACGACGGCGGCGGTCAGGAGCGGGGTGGCGGTGCCGAACACGCGGCGCGTCTCGTAGCGCAGCGGCCACAACGGGCCGCCCACGCGGCGCACCCCTGAGGCGAGGCGCCCCGGGCCCGCGTGGCGGGACCGCTCGTCGCCGGGCTCGGACAGGGAGTCAGAGGACGCCTCGGAGGGCTCTGGAAGGCCGGCCGGGGCGGGAGCGGCACCCGTGCCCGGGCTGCCGGTGTACGCAGCCCCGGTGGCGAGCGCGGTACGGAGGTCCGGGCGCGGCTCCCCGTGGGCCGGGGACTCTGCGCCTGCCGGGAGGCCGCCCGCAGGGCCGGCCGAGCCGGCCGCGGGACGGGCCTGGGCCTGGGCCGAAGCCTCGACCCGGGCCTCCGCCCTGGCCGTGGCGCCGCCCCGGGTGCGGGCCTGCGGTACGGGTGGCACGGGCGCTCCGGCGTCGCCCGTCTCGTCGGCGAGCTGGTGGACGAGCACACCGTGCCGGAACGCCGCCTCGCCGATCTCGGCGCAGTTGCTGCCGTACACCGAGAGCCTGCTGCCGCTCTCCTCCACGATCTCCACCACCCGCTGGGCGGACCGCGCCTCGCGGCCCAGTACGTCGGCGAGCCGGGCGGCGTGCGGGGTGCGCACGGCGACCCGCGGCCGCAGGCGGGTGCGGGCGAAGTCCGCGGCGTCCTGATCGGCCACGAGGCGGCCAGCGGCGATGGAGACGACCCGGTCGGCGTGGCGGGCGGCCTCCTTGGCGTCGTCGGTGGTGAAGAGCACGGCCCCGCCGAGGGACGCGTGCCCGCGCAGCAGTGCGTAGAGCCAGGCCCGCTCACGGGCGGGAAGCCCGGCGGCGGGCTCGTCCAGGAGCAGCGTGCACGGGTCGGCGAGCAGGGCCGCGGCCAGTGCGACGCGGCGCTCCATGCCGGCCGAGAGCGATCCGAGCCGCTGGTCACGCAGTCCGCTGATGCCGACGACCTCCATCAGCAGGTCCGCCCGGGAGGCCGGGACGCCGACGGCGGCACTGAGCATGCGCAGCTGGTTGCGGACCGTCCTCGACGGGTGTCCGGGGACGTCGCCGAGGAGGACTCCGACCTCGCGGCCGGGATGCGGGATCCGGTGCAGCGGGCGGCCGCGGAAGTAGGTGACGCCTCGGCCCGGTTCGAGTTCGAGCATGAGCCGCAACGCGGTGGTCTTGCCCGCACCCGGCTCGCCGAGCAGGGCGGTCACACACCCCGGGCGGGCCTCGAAGGTGAGGTCGTTCACGAGGGGCGGGAGTTCTCGACGGGGTGTGCTGGTGAGTCCGATGGCCTGGAGCATCGCTTCTCTCGCGGGGGGTGAGACCGCTCTGCGGCAGGGTGAATACCGCAAGCAAGATAACGCGATATGTCCGATTTTCTACGCAACCGGTCCGTGCCGGTGTCGCTATGGCCGCCGGAGTGGGTACCGGCCCCCGCAGCGGCGGCGGCAGGGCTGGGGGAAGGTCAGACTTCCGGACGCAGCATCGGCGGGTTGAGCAGGGTCGCCCCGCCGGCCCTGAACAGCTGGGCCGGCCTGCCGCCCTGACGGGTCGTCGTCCCTCCGGCCGGCACCAGGAAGCCGGGGGTCCCGGTGACCTTGCGGTGGAAGTTGCGCGGGTCCAGCGCCACGCCCCACACCGCCTCGTAGACCCGGCGCAGCTCTCCGACCGTGAATTCCGGCGGGCAGAAGGCGGTGGCCAGGGAGGAGTACTCGATCTTCGATCGGGCCCGCTCCACCCCGTCGGCGAGGATCCGGGCGTGATCGAAGGCCAGCCCGGCGGACGGCTGGTCGAGCCCCTCCAGGAGTTCGTCGACGGGAGCCCAGCGGGCGCTGTTGGCGTCACCGCCGGCCCTCGGCGCGGGCAGGTCGGGGGCGAGGACCAGGTGCGCCACGCTGACGACCCGCATCCGGGGGTCGCGCTTCGGGTCCCCGTACGTGGCCAGCTGCTCGAGGTGCGCCCCGTTGTCCACGCCGGGCACGGCCGGGTCGTGCGCGCACAGCCCGGTCTCCTCGGCGAGCTCCCTGGCTGCGGCCGCGCCCAGGTCCTCGTCCCCGCGGACGAAGCCGCCGGGCAGCGCCCAGCGCCCCTGGAACGGCTGCTCTCCCCGCCGCACGACCAGCGCGCAGAGCGCGTGGCGGCGCACGGTGAGCACGACCAGGTCGACGGTGACGGCGAAGGGCGGGAAGGCCGACGGGTCGTAGGGCGACATGCCGCGATCATAGTCGTCTGCCTGACGATAAACAGAGCTTTGGTGATCCCGGAGACGGCGATCTGGAAACCGGACCGGATCCTCGCGGCCGGCGCGGCCCGCCCCGCACGCCTAGGTTCGCAATTGGAGCCCATGGGCGGCCTCCTCCACCATGCCGACGCCGAGGCGGCTGATCCGGACGGTGAACTCTTCCCCCGACACCCGCAGCCCGGAGAGCCGCAGGGCGCCGAGGGGTGCGCCCGCTCTCGGGGTCACGGCGACCGTCCCGGCCGGGGCGTCCGGACGGATTCCGGCGAGGGCGGTGAGGGCGTGGATCCCGGCGGCCGCGGCGACGGCCGCGGGCCTGCACGCCGCCGGATGCGGGAGCGGTGCGCTGCCCGCGGTGCGCTGCTCGGCCGCGTACATCTCCGGCAGCCGGTATCCGAAGGTCTCCGCCGCGTCGAGCAGCCCCCGCAGCAGGCCGGCGGCTTCCTTCTCGAAGCCGGCCTGGGCGAGGCCGGACACCGCGAGGGCGCTCTCGTGGGCCCGGACCGCGCCCGACCGGTGGCCGAAGGGGTTGTGGCCCGGTTCGCGGGCCGCCATGCTGCGCAACCCCCATCCGGAATCCATGGCCGGGGCACCGAGAAGCCGGGCGAGGTGCTCGGTGCGGACCGGGTCCAGCAGGCCGGGCGCGAGCTGCCCGCCGCCCAGCAGGCCCGTGTCCAGCAGGTGGGCGGCGGCCCCCGTCAGCCGGGGCAACGGACGCCCGTCGGGATGCAGGGCCGCGGCGGGGCGGCCCCCGTCCGGACCGTCTATCCAGAAGCGGGCCCGGAACCTCTCCCGCAGCGCGGCGGCCCACTCCCGCCACTCTGCCGCTCCGGGCCGCCCGCAGTCGGCGAGCAGGTCGGCACCGAGCAGCGCGGCCCGGTGTGCGTGGGCCTGGGTCTCGCAGCGCCGCGGCCCGGGATCGGGGTCGGCCAGGAAGCCGTCCTCCCCCAGCGCCCCCCGCAGCCAGTCCAGGCAGCGCTCCGCGACGGGCAGCAGCCGGGCCACCTCCTCCTCGGGCAGCCCCCACCTGCGGGCCTCGGCGAGCACCGCGGGAAAGCCGAGGGTGGCCTCGGTCCCGGTGCACCCCGGTGGCAGCTGCGGCCCGGCGGCGCGCAGCGGTCCCGGGATCTTCCCCGCCCCGGGGCCGCGTCCCCCGGCCTGACCGCGGGCCAGGGTCCGCAGCGTGGCGGCGGCCAGCCCGGTGCCGAGCGGCAGCGCCATCCGCGCGGCCCACAGCGACTCGGCCGGGGCGAGCCCGAGCCGCCACGGCACTCCTGCCGCCGCGAAGGCGTCGCCGGGTGCATCGGGGTCCCGCAGGAGCAGTGCGCGCAGATCGTCGAGGCTCGTCCGGAACCAGGCCTCGGCCCTCGGGTCGTCCCCCTCGGCACGGGCGGCGGACAGGGGGTTCGCGACCTGCCCGGCGGGGGCCCGCGCGGAGCGGTCCCGCGTGGTCCGCAGTTCGATGGTGCGGGACTCCCCCGGGCCCAGTTCGAGCTGCCAGCGCAGCAGCCCCGCCGAGGCGAGGGCGTCGTCGGGCGCCGGTTCGGCGGTGGTGACGGCCAGCGCCTCCCCCGCGCTCCAGCGCAGCCCGGCGGCATGGACCCCGGCGGCGAGTTCGGGCCCGGCCCGGCCAGCGGCCACGGCGGCGAGTTCGGCCAGGTCGGTGCCGAGGGAGACCTCCACGGGGAGGCGCAGCGGACGGGCCGCGAAGTTGCGCAGGGTGATCCGTTCGGTGCCGTCGGCGTGACGGACCCGTTCGACGCCGATGTCGGGGTCGGGGCCGGCCTCGACGCCGGTGCGGACGGTGGCGGTGAAGGAGGCCCGGTCGGCACCGAGGCTGCGCCCCTGGACGGCGACCGGATCCCGGCCGCCGACGCGCAGCACGCAGCGGGACAGCAGTCGCCGCCCGGACCGGTAGATCCCGTCGATCCCCCGCCCGGTCAGCTGGCCGTGCTCGGGCGAGATGACCAGGCAGGGCGCGGCGACGCAGATGACCGCGCCGTGCACGGGCGGCAACTCGGCCCTCCGCCCCGCCCCCGCACCGTACGGCTGCCCGGACACCACCCCCACGGGCTGCCC
>NZ_JBHWBP010000348.1:0-8103 GCF_042735575.1 Streptomyces sp. NPDC059564
ACGGCGACCTTGCCGCCGATCAGGACGTCGGTGGCGCGGTTGATGCCGTCGATCAGGGAGTGGCGGCAGCCGTACTTGTTGTCGAACTTCGACTTCGTCACGGCGTCGTTCACGTTGATCGCCGGGAAGAGCAGCGTGCCCTCGGCCATCATCTCGTACAGGCGGTGGACACCGGTGGTGGTCTCCTCCGTCACGCCGCGGATCTCGGACGCGAGCTGCGTCCACTTCTGCGGGGCCTCACCGAGGGTGCGGTTGAGGAGCGTGAGGATGTGGGCGTACTCCTCGGAGTCCGCGGTGGACGGGTCCGGGGCCGCGCCGGCCTTCTCGAACTCGACGCCCTTGTGGACGAGGAGGGTGGCGTCGCCACCGTCGTCGAGGATCATGTTCGGGCCGCCGGTGGGGGTGTTCGGCCAGGTCAGCGCCTGCTCCGTGCACCACCAGTACTCCTCCAGCGTCTCGCCCTTCCAGGCGAAGACGGGGACGCCCTGCGGGTTCTCCGGGGTGCCGTTCGGGCCCACCGCGATGGCGGCGGCCGCGTGGTCCTGGGTGGAGAAGATGTTGCAGGAAGCCCAGCGGACGTCGGCGCCGAGGGCGACGAGGGTCTCGATCAGGACGGCGGTCTGCACGGTCATGTGCAGGGAGCCGGTGATGCGGGCGCCCGCCAGCGGCTGCGCCTCGGCGTACTCGCGGCGGATCGACATCAGGCCCGGCATCTCGTGCTCGGCCAGGGTGATCTCCTTGCGGCCGAACGCGGCAAGGGAAAGGTCGGCGACCTTGAAGTCCATGGGTGCTGCTCCTCATGGTTCGAGAGGGTGGGTACGGCTGAGCCTCGTACCGGCCGTGCCTGGGGCAAGGGCGGTACGCCGAGCACAGTCCGTCGGGGGCCCTCTCTCCCCTCGGCCGGTCACGAGGACCGCCCGACCGCCATCAGCAGCGACGCCTGACACTGATGACGAATCTACACCGATCGGCCTAGCCGCCCCAGTCGGCCGGCCTACATGTCGCGACCCGGTTTCGGGCCCTCCGGCGGAACGGTTCGGGGCCTTTCGGACTTTTGACGCACCCCTTGCGTGGGGCAGGATGCCGGGTGGATCGGGTCGCGTGCGCGGTCCCGCAGGACCTATGGCTGAAGGAGATTCCAGTGACCAGTCCAGCCGGCCCTCCCGGTGGCGGGGGCGGGGGCGCGCCCAAGCGCCTGAAGTTCGTGGCCGTGACAGCCTGCCCGACGGGGATCGCCCACACGTACATGGCCGCGGAGAAACTCCAGCAGGCCGCGGACGAGCTCGGCGTGGACATGAAGGTGGAGACCCAGGGCTCGATCGGGGCCGAGAACGTGCTCTCTGACAACGATGTCAGAGAGGCGGACGGGGTCATCATCGCCGCCGACAAGGAGGTCGACCGCGACCGGTTCGCCGGCAAGCGGGTGCTCTCCACGGGTGTCGCCGACGGCATCCACAAGCCGAAGGAACTGATCGAGCGCGTGCAGGGCGCGCCGGTGCAGACGGGTGCGGCCGTGGCCGCGGGCGGCGGGGGCGGCGGCAAGGAGCGCAGCCTCGCGTACAAGGCGCTGATGAACGGCGTTTCGTACATGATCCCGTTCGTGGTGGTCGGCGGTCTGCTGATCGCCATCGCGCTGGCCCTGGGCGGTCACGCCACGGACAAGGGCTACGTGGTCACCCCGGGCACCTTCTGGGACCACCTCTTCCAGATCGGCGTCATCGGCTTCACCCTGATGATCCCGATCCTGTCGGGCTACATCGCGTACGCCATCGGCGACCGGCCCGCGCTCGTCCCGGGCATGATCGGCGGCTTCATCGCGAACACCGGGGCGCTCTACGACTCCGAGTCGGGCGCGGGGTTCATCGGCGCGATCGTGACGGGCTTCCTGGCCGGCTATCTGGTCCTGTGGATCAAGAAGGTCAAGGTCCCCAAGGTCGTCCAGCCGATCATGCCGATCATCGTGATCCCGATCGTCTCGACGACGGCGCTGGGCCTGTTCTTCATCTACGTCCTCGGCAAACCGATCTCGTGGGTGTTCGAGACCCTGACCAGCTGGCTGTCCGGCATGACCGGCACCAGCGCGATCCTGCTCGGCGCGATCCTCGGCCTGATGATCGCCTTCGACATGGGCGGTCCGGTCAACAAGACGGCCTTCCTCTTCGGTGCGGGGCTCATCGCCTCCGGCAACTACGCCGTCATGGGCATGTGCGCGGCGGCCATCCCGGTCATGCCGCTCGGCCAGGGCCTGGCGACGCTGATGCGCCGCAAGCTGTACTCGGAGCAGGAACGCGAGACCGGCATGGCGGCGATCTTCATGGGCATGTTCGGCATCTCGGAGGGCGCGATCCCCTTCGCGGCGGCGCGGCCGGCACAGGTCATCCCGGCGAACATGCTGGGTGGTGCGGTGGCCGGTGCCATCGCCGGTCTGGCGGGCGTGGGCGACCACGTGCCGCACGGCGGTCCGATCGTGGCGGTGCTGGGCGCCATCGACGGTGTGGTCTGGTTCCTGATCGCCATCGCGGTGGGCACGGTGGTCACGGCGCTGACGACCAACGCCCTGATCGGGCTCAAGGGGCACCGCGGGGGCGGCGCGGTCGCGCCCGCCGTCGGCCCGGTCGCGGTGCCCGAGCCGGTGCTGGCCGGGGTGGGCGCGGGTGCGGGCGCTGCGGCGGTGGTGGCGCAGGCCGCGTCCGTCTCCGCTGCCGTCGCGACCGCCCCTTCGGCCGGGCAGGAGGAGGTGCTGTCCGGGTACGTGACGGAGCGGACGGTCAAGACGGAGCTGGCCTCGGACTCCAAGGAGGCGGCGATCCGGGAAATGGCCGAGATGCTGGCCACCACCGGCAACGTCCGTGACGTCGACGAGCTGGTCCGCGTCGCCCTGGCGCGCGAGGCGCAGGGCACGACGGGGCTCGGTGAGTCGATCGCGATCCCGCACGCCAAGACCGAAGCGGTGACGCGGCCCACGGTGGGCTTCGCCCGGTCCGACGAGGGCATCGAGTGGGGTGCGCTGGACGGTACGAAGGCCCGGCTGGTCTTCATGATCTCGGTGCCGGAGGCCGCCGCGGGCGACGAGCACCTGCGGATCCTGGCGCTGTTGTCGCGCAAGCTGATGGACCCCGGTTTCCGCGGGCGCCTCCAGTCCGCGCCGGACGGGCCCGCGATCCTCGACGTGCTGCGCGAGATCCGGTAGCCCCCTGCGCACGCTCCGTCCGTCGGGTCCCGTGGCGCTCCGGTACGGGACCCGACGGCGTGCGCGCAGTGTCCGAATCGGTATGTCCGGGGATGGCACAGCGGCCCCCCGGCGGCGTTGGCGGTGTCCCAGTCGACCTACGATGCAAGGCAGGTACATCGGAAGGGACGAAATGGAACACAGGCCAGGACGCAGACGCGGGATCGCGGCGATCGTCCTGCTGGTGCTCGGAGCGGTCATCCTCGGGGGGGTGACGGTGACGAAGGCCGTGAACCCGCCCGCGCGTTACACCGAGGGCACGCAGGTCGGCTGGACCATGACGCCGACCTACACCGACGGGGAGAGCATCTACCTGGAACCGGTCGCCAAGGGGGAGCTCCGGCGGGGTGACGTCGTACTGGCTTCCGTGCCGTGGTCCCTGCAGAAGACCCAGATGAACCGGGTCGTCGCCATCGGCGGGGACACGATCCGGTACAAGCCCAGCAGCAAGGTCGCGGGCCAGTACCGGCTGGTGCTCAACGGCACGCCGCTGGACGAGCCGTACCTGGAGCAGTGGAAGCACCCGTCCATGGTGGCCTTCGACGTGACGGTGCCCAAGGGGTACGTCTTCCTGATGGCGGACAACCGGCTGAACTCGGACGGCTCGCAGTACGCCAACAACGGCCCGGTCCCGGCGGACAAGGTCGTCGCCAAGGTCGTGGCGTACCCGATGGCGAAGCTGGCCGTGTGGGGGCAGCTGGCGGGCGCGCTGGTGATCCTGCTCGGCGGTGTGCTGGCGGGCGTGGCCCGGCGGGCGCGCGGGCGGGCTCCGCTGAAGGCGGCTCCGGCTACGGCTGCTCCCGCAGTGGCCGCAGAGGCCACCAGGGTGGACAAGGAGGCGCCCGAGGCCGCTCCGGAGGCCGAGACGCCCGTGCAGAGCCCGGCGGCGCCGGCATAGCTCCCCCCGGCGCAGCAGCACGTACGACGAAGGCCCCCGCAGCTGGCTGTGGGGGCCTTTTCCGCAATGCGTGCCGATAGATGTCCGGCTCCAATTGAAGTTCTCTCCCTGCCGAAGCGGGGAGACTCCCCCCTACCTCGCGGTGGCGGGCTTGACGGGCATGCCCGTCCAGCGACGACCCTCCCGGCCGCCGGGGCAAGTGCGGGACTTGCTCAGAACCGACGCTAGCGGTTCTCGGTGCCCTGCGCGGCGGGTTCCAAGAAAATATCCGGCTCCAGGTAGATCACGCGGGCGATCGGGACGGCCGCGCGGATGCGGGCCTCGGCGGCGTTGATGGCGTTCGCCACCTCGGTCGCGGTGTCGTCGCCCTCGACGGCGATCTTGGCGGCGACGAGCAGTTCCTCGGGGCCGAGGTGCAGGGTCCGCATGTGGATCACGCGGGTGACGGTGTGCCCGTCGACGACGGCGGCCTTGATCTTCTCGACGTCCTCGGTGCCGGCGGCCTCGCCCAGGAGCAGGGACTTGGTCTCCAGGGCCAGGACGACGGCGATGACGATCAGCAGGACGCCGATGCACAGGGTGCCGATGCCGTCCCAGACGCCGTCGCCGGTGAGCAGGGCCAGGCCGACGCCCGCGAGGGCGAGGACGAGGCCGATGAGCGCGCCGAGGTCCTCCAGCAGGACCACGGGCAGCTCGGGGGCCTTGGCGCGCTTGATGAACTGGCTCCAGCTCAGGGCGCCGCGGATCTCGTTCGACTCCTTGATCGCGGTGCGGAAGGAGAAGCTCTCCGCGATGATCGCGAAGAGGAGGACGCCGACGGGCCAGTACCAGGCTTCGATCGGGTGCGGGTCGTGGATCTTCTCGTAGCCCTCGTAGATGGCGAACATGCCACCGACGGTGAAGAGCACGATGGAGACGAGGAAGGCGTAGATGTAGCGTTCCCGCCCGTACCCGAAGGGGTGTTGGGGCGTCGCCTCGCGCTGGGCCTTCTTCCCGCCGAGGAGCAGCAGGCCCTGGTTGCCGGAGTCCGCGAGCGAGTGGACGCTCTCCGCGAGCATCGACGAGGAGCCGCTGAAGAGGTACGCCACGAATTTGGCTACAGCGATGGCGAGGTTGGCGGCGAGTGCCGCCACGATCGCCCTGGTACCGCCCGACGCGCTCATGGGTGCCGATGTCCCTTCCTAGCCAGTGACTACGGCCGCACATTGTTGCAGGCGCCCGCGTGGCCGACGGTACGTCAGATGACCACAGTGGCGCGGAAGACCGTACCGGAACCGGACAGTTCGACCTTTTCGCCCGCCGGGACGAAGACGGACTCGCCCGGGGCGAGGGTCAGTTCGCCGGCTACGGGGGCGCCCGCGGTGCAGAGCAGGATCTGCGGGGTGGCGTCCGGGAGGGTCCGGGGGGCGCCGCCGGGGGCCAGGAGGAAGCGGGAGAGGCGGAACTCGTCGATGGGGGTCTCGTAGACCTCCTCGCCGTCGGCCTCGGGGCGCAGCACGTTCGGGGCGCTCGGCTGGAAGATGACGACCTTCAGCAGCTCGGGGACGTCCACGTGCTTGGGCGTGAGTCCGCAGCGCAGCACGTTGTCGGAGTTGGCCATGAGTTCGACGCCGAGGCCGTCGAGGTAGGCGTGCGGGATGCCCGCGCCGAGGAACATGGCTTCGCCGGGCTGGAGTTGCACGTGGTTGAGCAGCATCGCCGCGATCACGCCCGGGTCGCCCGGGTAGTCGTGGACGAGGGAGGCGTACGGCTGGTACGGGCCGCCGAGCCGCTCGGCGGCCGCCGCGGCCTCGGTGACGGTACGGGCCATCTCGGCGCGGTCCGCGCTGAGGACGGCGGTGAGCACCTCGCGCAGGGCCGCCTCTTCGGGGTGGGCGCGCAGCAGGTCGGCGTAGGGCTTGAGGGAGTCGACGCCGAGGCCTTCGAGCAGCTCGGCGGCCTCCAGGGGCGGGCGGAAGCCGCACAGGCCGTCGAAGGGGGTGAGTGCGCAGATCAGTTCGGGCTTGTGGTTGGCGTCCTTGTAGTTGCGGTGGCCCGCGTCGATCGGGACGCCGCGGCGCTCCTCGTCCTCGAAGCCCTCCTCGGCCTGGGCCAGGTCGGGGTGGACCTGGAGGGAGAGCGGGGCGCCGGCGGCGAGGAGCTTGAGGAGGAACGGCAGGCGGGGGCCGAACTTGGCGACGGCGGCGGAGCCGAGCTGGCCCTCGGGGTCGGCCGCGATGACGGCCGACAGGGTGGTCCCGCCCGCACCGCGGTCGAGGCGGGAGGGGGCGCCGGGGTGGGCGCCCATCCACATCTCGGCCTGGGGTTCACCGGTGGGCTCGACCCCGAGGAGGGCCGGGATCAGGGTGGTGGATCCCCAGGCGTAGGGGCGGATCGTGTTCGTCAGGCGGTCCATCGTGGTCTTCCGTCGTTCTTCCTGGATCTGTGGATCTTCGGGGCGGGCGCGGATGTGCGCCTCAGCCGTGTCCCCTGGAGGCCAGCGCCAGGTAAGCGGTGGCGAAGTCGGTCACGGCGAGGAGTTCGGCGAGCTGTTCCAGCTCGGTGCCCTCCTCGGGTTCGAGCTCGCTGATGGCCGTGTCGTGGCTGAGGGCGAGCTCGCGGGCGGCGGGGGCGGCGGAGAGTCCGCCGGTGGGCCGGTCGCGCAGCAGGACGACCCGGGCGCGCAGGGCCTGGGGTTCCTCGACGCGGTCGCGGAAGAAGTCGTCGGGGTCGGCTCCGGCGGCGAACGCCCCCGCGAGCAGCACGCCGTGCGCGGGCAGGGCCTCGGGGAGGTCGGCGGCGAGCGCGGGGCGGCCGGCCAGTTCGGCGAGGGTGGCGGCGAAGCGGCGGCCGGCGGGGCCGGCTCCGGCGCCCTCGCTCCAGATGAGGGGGAGGGAGTCGGCGAGCTCGGAGGCGAGGGTCTTGGCCGGGTTGGAGTACGTGGCGATGGCCGGGCCGCAGCGCTCGGCGGTGCGGTCGAGGCGGTCGGCGACGAGCTGGAGGGTGTCGGGGGCGGCGGTGACCAGCCCGACCTTGTCCAGCAGGACCAGCAGCGGGGTCAGCAGGGCCCACAGGGCGCCGGGGCCGGCCGCGGCGGACTCGTCGTACTCCTGGTACGGGGCCTTGGCCATCGGTACGAGGACTCCGTGCGCGCCGTCCACCGCCTCGCTCAGGGGTGAGCGTTCGGGCGCGACGGCGACGACGGCGCAGCCGCGCCGGTAGGCCTGCTCGGCGAGGACCGCGAGGCCGGGCTCGGTGCCGTCGGTGGTGGCGATGAGCAGCAGGTCCACCGGGCCCGCCCAGCCGG
Organism: Streptomyces sp. NPDC059564; assembly: GCF_042735575.1. Lineage (NCBI taxonomy): Bacteria > Bacillati > Actinomycetota > Actinomycetes > Kitasatosporales > Streptomycetaceae > Streptomyces > Streptomyces sp. NPDC059564. The sequence goes on from NZ_JBHWBP010000348.1 coordinate 7,414, forward strand.
GGAGCGTCCAGCGCAGGGCCCCGGCGGCGTGCGCGACGCCGGTGGGGTGCAGGCGGGTGACGGGGGCGGAGGCCCCGGCGAGGGCGCCGAGGAGGTCGGCGACTCCGGTGGCCGCGGTGCCGGGGCCGGCGATCAGCACGGCGCGGGGGCGGCCGTCGGGGCGCAGGTCGGCGAGGCCGGCCTCGGTCGCGTGCCGGGCCGCGGTGCGGACCCTCGCCCCGGCTTCGGCGGCGCCGCGGAGCAGGCCGCGGCGGTCTGCACGGGCGAGATCGTCCGGTGCGTCGAGGAGTGGCTCGTCGAGCATGGCGGCCTCCGGCGGTGTTGACGGCGTCTGCGGTCTGCGTCTGCGCTGCGCGGGTCGGGCGTCGGGCGGGGTTACGCGGGGCGGCGGGCCTCGTCCACGAGGAGGACCGGGATGCCGTCGCGGACCGGGTACGCGAGGCCGCAGTCCTGGCCGGTGCAGATCAGCTCGGGTGCGGTTTCGTCTGCCGAGTTGTCCCGGAGGGGGGCGTGGCAGGCGGGGCAGGCGAGGATCTCCAGCAGGCCGGCTTCGAGCGGCATGGGGCGGTTCCCTTCGGGGATGCGGATCGCGGATCGCGGATTGGGCGTGGTCAGCGTACCGCCGAGTCACCTGCGGTGCGGCTCGGAGGGGTGGGCCGGCCCGGGCCGGGCCGCGCCGCCGCCTGTGGT
>NZ_JBHWBP010000349.1:0-8025 GCF_042735575.1 Streptomyces sp. NPDC059564
GAATTGAGCTCCGCGCAATCCAGCCTGCCGGGCGGCACATGGCGGTGGAGCTTAGCCAAAATCCAGCCCCGCCGGCGTTTGAGGCGCGGGGGTCCGGGGGCGGAGCCCCTGGCAGCGGCGCCGGCGCTGCTAGATGCCCAGCTGGGCCGTCGTCAGGCGGGAGACGGCTTCCTTGTCGCCCTCCAGGTCCACCGCGGCAGCGGCCTGCCGGCCGAAGCAGAACAGGGTCAGTTCGCCCGGTTCGCCGGTCACCGTCACCACCGGCACCCCCTTGTGGGCGACGGCCGTGCGGCCGTCCGGGCGGCGCAGGACCAGGCCCACCGGGGAGCGGCGGCCCGTCAGCCGGGCCAGCTTCTCCAGCCGGGACCAGAGCGCGTCCGAGAACACCGGGTCCAGCTTGCGCGGCGACCAGTCCGGCTGCGCGCGCCGGACGTCCTCGGCGTGCACGTAGAACTCCACCGCGTTCGCGGCCTCGTCGATCTGCTTCAGCGAGTACACCGACATCTTGGGCGGCCCGGTCCGGATCAGCTGGATCAGCTCCTCGTACGGCTTGGCCGTGTACTCGGCCATCGCCCGGTCCAGCCGGGCCTTCAGCACGTTCAGGAGCAGGCCGCCCGCCGCGTCCGGGCGGCGTTCCCGGACGACCACGTGCGCCGCCAGATCCCGCGTCCGCCAGCCGTCGCACAGCGTCGGCGCCTCCGGCCCCGCCGACTCCAACAGGTCCGCCAGCAGCAGGCGTTCGCGCTTCGCATGGGTAGACATGCGCGACAGCCTACGGCCGGACCCCGCCCCGTGCCTGCCCATCAGGCGGACAGTGATCCGTGCCCGCCCCGATCACGCGGCACAATGGCCCGCATGAGTACGTCCTCCCTCGATCCCGCCATCGCCGCCCGCCTCAAGCGCTCCCCGGACGGGCTGGTCCCGGCCATCGCCCAGCAGTACGACACCGGCGAGGTGCTCATGCTCGGCTGGATGGACGACGAGGCCCTGCACCTCACCCTGACCACCGGCCGCTGCACCTACTGGTCCCGCAGCCGCCAGGAGTACTGGGTCAAGGGGGACACCTCCGGCCACTTCCAGCACGTGAAGTCCGTCGCCCTCGACTGCGACGCCGACACCGTGCTCGTGAAGGTCGACCAGGTCGGCGCCGCCTGCCACACCGGCGCCCGTACGTGCTTCGACGCCGATGTCCTGTTCAGCGACGCCGACTAGGTAGGGTCCCACCCCATGGATCTTGAGACGTTCCGCAAGCTCGCGGCGGACCGCCGCGTCATCCCCGTGAGCCGCAGGCTGCTGGCCGACGGGGACACCCCGGTCGGGCTCTACCGCAAGCTCGCCGCCGAACGCCCCGGCACCTTCCTCCTGGAGTCCGCCGAGAACGGCCGCTCCTGGTCCCGCTACTCCTTCGTCGGCGTCCGCAGCGACTCCACCCTCACCGTCAAGGACGGCCAGGCCCACTGGATCGGCACCCCGCCCGTGGGCGTGCCCACCGACGGCGACCCGCTCGAAGCCCTCCGCGCCACCGTCGAGGCCCTGCACACCCCCCGCGACCTCGCGGGCGGCATGCCCCCCTTCACCGGCGGCATGGTCGGCTACCTCGGCTACGACATCGTGCGCCGCCTGGAGCGCATCGGCGAGCACACCGCCGACGACCTCAAGCTCCCCGAGCTGACCATGCTGCTCACCTCCGACCTGGCGGTCCTGGACCACTGGGACGGCACGGTCCTGCTGATCGCCAACGCGATCAACCACAACGCCCTCGACACCGGCGCCGACGAGGCCTTCGCGGACGCCGTCGCCCGGCTCGACGCGATGGAGGCCGACCTCGCGCGCCCCGCGCCGTACGTGCCCGCCCCGCTCCCGGACTCCGCGCTGCCCCCGTTCGACGCGCTCTGGGGCGGCGAGCAGTACCAGGTGGCCGTCGAGGACATCAAGGAGCGCATCCGGGCCGGCGAGGCCTTCCAGGTGGTGCCCTCGCAGCGGTTCGAGACCCCCTGCCACGCCTCCGCGCTGGACGTGTACCGGGTGCTGCGGGCCACCAACCCGTCCCCGTACATGTACCTCTTCCGCTTCGAGAACGGCTTCGACGTGGTCGGGTCCAGCCCCGAGGCGCTGGTCAAGGTCGAGGACGGGCGGGCCATGGTCCACCCCATCGCCGGCACCCGCCACCGCGGGGCCACCCCGCAGGAGGACAACGACCTCGCCGAGGAGCTGCTGGCCGACCCCAAGGAGCGCGCCGAGCACCTGATGCTGGTCGACCTCGGACGCAACGACCTGGGCCGGGTCTGCGAGCCGGGCTCGGTGGAGGTCGTCGACTTCATGTCGATCGAGCGCTACTCCCACGTCATGCACATCGTCTCGACGGTCACCGGTCGGGTCGCCGAGGGCAAGACCGCCTTCGACGTGCTCACCGCCTGCTTCCCGGCCGGCACCCTCTCGGGCGCCCCCAAGCCGCGCGCCATGCAGATCATCGAGGAGCTGGAGCCCTCCCGCCGGGGCCTCTACGGCGGCTGCGTCGGCTACCTCGACTTCGCGGGGGACTCCGACACGGCCATCGCCATCCGCACCGCGCTGCTGCGCGACGGAACGGCGTACGTGCAGGCCGGAGCGGGTGTCGTCGCGGATTCGGTGCCCGAGCTGGAGGACCTGGAGTGCCGCAACAAGGCGGCCGCCGTGCTCCGCGCCGTGGGAGCGGCGAACCGCCTCCACCACGGCTGAGGGCGTAGGGGATAGTGGGGTACGTGAGTGCCGTACCCCCGCCCCAGCCCCCCGCCTCCGCCGCGCCGGACGCCGCCGAGGCCCCCGACAGCAAGAGCGGCCGCCGCAGCGTGGCCGCCGCCCTGCTGCTCGGCGCGCTCGGCGCCACCGTCGTCCTGCTCGCCTCCGGCCGCGTCTGGGCCCGGGGCAGCGCCGCCGTCGGAGGCGGCTCGCTCCCGCTGACGGCGGACGGGCGGGCCGTCACCGGCCTCCCCGCGGCCCTGGCCATCGTCGGCCTCGCGGCCCTGGTGGCGGTGTTCGCCGTACGCGGCCGGGGGCGGCTGCTGGTGTCCGGGCTGCTCGCGCTGAGCGGGCTCGGCGGGGCCCTGTCCGCGGTGGCCTCCGCCGACGACCACCGGGCCCTGGACGAGCGGGCCGTCACCGCGACGGCCGACACCGCCGCCCGGGTGGGTGAGCTGACCCATACGGCCTGGCCGTACGTCACGGCCTGCGGCTGCGTCCTGATCCTGCTCGCCGGCCTGCTGGCGCTGCGCTTCGGCCGCAGCTGGCCCGCGATGGGAGGCCGCTACGAGCGCGACGGCAGCCCCCGCAGGCGGACTCCGGTGGCGGTGGACCCGGACCGGCCCGAGGACCTGTGGAAAGCTCTGGACCGTGGCGAGGACCCCACCCGCTGAAGAAGCCACCCGGTGAAGGCCCCACCCCCTGGTGAAAGGGCCCGCCCCGTGCGGGACAATGACAGCGAGCGTGCGACACGGACCGCACTCTCTACAAGCTTGAGACAGAGCAACGAGGAGCAACTCATGGCGGGCACGAGCCACGGACACACCCCGGCCGCCTGGACCGGTGTCATCATCGCCTTCATCGGTTTCTGCGTCTCCGGCGCCTTCATGGTGCTGGCGAACCCGCTCGGGTTCTGGGCCGGCCTCGTCGTCGTCGCGATCGGCGGAGTCGTCGGCCTCGCCATGAGGGCCGCAGGCATGGGCGCGCCGAAGGCCGCCCACCGCGACCTCGCCGAGGTCATCGCCGCCAACCAGGTTCCCGCCAAGGTCTGAGCGCGGTGCGCGCGCTGTGCCGCGCGGTTCGAAAGGCGCGGCCCGGTCGGGCTGCGCCTTTTGTCATGACCGGAGAGAATCAGCCCGTGGACGCCCCTCGCACCCCCGCCGCCCCCGGCCCCCGGCCCGCCGCCCCGCCCGGCGGGGACGCCCCCTGGCGGCCGCAGCCGGCCGCACCGGCCCCCGTACCGGCGTCGCGGACCCGCAGGCTGGCCGCGCCGCTGCTCACGCTGGCCGGGGCCGTGGCCGCCTTCGCGTACGTGGGCGCGGTGGACCCGAACGAGCCCGGCCACTACCCCCTGTGCCCGATGCTGCGGCTGACCGGCGTCCTGTGCCCCGGCTGCGGCGGGCTGCGCAGTGCGCACGCCTTCGCCCGGGGGGACCTGGCCGCCGCGCTCGGGGCCAATGCCGTGGCGGTCGCCGGGTACCTCATCTTCGCCGGATTCCTGGCGCTGTGGCTGGTACGGGCCTTCCGGGGCGGTCCGGTGCCCCGGATCGCGCTGAGACCGGCGTACTGGTGGGGGATCGGGGCCGTGGCGCTCCTGTTCTCGATTGTCCGCAATTTCCCGTTCGGTTCCGCTCTGGCCCCCTGAGCCCTTGGGAGGCCTCGCGGGCGGCTACGGGAAGGCCATATTCCGACTGTCCAGTCCCTGGGAATCCGCGAAGTCAGTGCAGAGGCCGTAGAGACCTGCGGATACCATTTGAGTGCTGACCTTGCAGTGGTACGTGTCTGCAAGGCGGCCGACCGTCATCAACCCGGAAGGGGGCCGCTCGCGTGAGTGTGCTCGACGAGATCATCGAAGGGGTCCGCGAAGACCTTGCCGAACGGCAGGCCCGCGTGAGCCTCGACGAGCTCAAGGAGCGTGCCGCCAAGGCGCCCCAGGCCAAGGACGGTGTCGCCGCCCTGCGTGGCGACAGCGTCAAGGTGATCTGCGAGGTCAAGCGCTCCAGCCCCTCCAAGGGCGCGCTGGCCGCGATCGCCGATCCGGCCGGGCTCGCCGCCGATTACGAGGCGGGCGGTGCGGCGGTCATCTCCGTCCTCACCGAACAGCGTCGCTTCGGCGGCTCGCTGGCCGACCTGGAGGCCGTCCGCGCCCGCGTGGACATCCCGATCCTGCGCAAGGACTTCATCGTCACGGCGTACCAGCTGTGGGAGGCCCGTGCCTACGGCGCCGACCTCGTGCTGCTGATCGTCGCGGCCCTGGAGCAGGAGGCCCTCGTCTCCCTCATCGAGCGGGCCGAGTCCATCGGCCTCACCCCGCTCGTGGAGGTCCACGACGAGGAGGAGGTGGAGCGTGCCGTCGCCGCCGGAGCCAAGATCATCGGCGTCAACGCCCGCAACCTGAAGGACCTCAAGGTCGACCGCTCCACCTTCGAGCGCGTCGTCCCGGAGATCCCGGCCCACATCGTGAAGGTCGCCGAGTCCGGCATCCGCGGGCCGCACGACCTGATCGCCTACGCCAACGAGGGCGCCGACGCGGTCCTCGTCGGAGAGTCCCTGGTCACCGGCCGCGACCCGAAGGCGGCCGTCGCCGACCTCGTCGCCGCCGGCGCCCACCCCGCCCTGCGCCACGGCCGGAGCTGACCCTTCCCATGCCTCCCTCCCGCTCCTCCGTCCGCACCCGCCCGGGCCACGGCCCGGCCGGCGTGCCGACGGCGCACGCGCCCCTGGCGCGCGGCTGCCGCCCCCGCGGCTGCCGCGCCCCGGCCCGGCGCGTGCACGGCCGGCGGGTGCGCTACGTGATCGGTTCCGAGCCCGGACAGGTCAACGGCATGCGATGGCGTCGCGGAGCCGCGCTGTAGACGACGGCCGCCCCGGCCCGGTACGCGAAGACGTACCGGCCGGGAGGTCGCGCACGGCCCCACGCCCGAGCCCCAGGCTCCCGGCGCGGGCCGCGGCGTCCGCACGGCGGCGCACCCCCAGCGGGGTGCGCGGGCCGCGGACCGACGGCGCAATACGGTGCAACCAGCCCCCGTCGCGCATTCCGTACACGTAGGAGTAGTGGCCATGTCCACCAGCTCGTTCTTCATTCCGGACCCGGAGGGTCACGTCCCCAACGCCGAGGGCTACTTCGGTGACTTCGGCGGCAAGTTCATCCCGGAGGCGCTGGTCGCCGCCGTGGACGAGGTCGCCGTCGAGTACGAGAAGGCCAAGGGCGACCCGGCCTTCGCCGCCGAGCTCAACGAGCTCATGGTCAACTACACCGGCCGGCCCAGCGCCCTCACCGAGGTGCCCCGGTTCGCCGAGCACGCCGGCGGCGCCCGGATCTTCCTCAAGCGCGAGGACCTCAACCACACCGGCTCGCACAAGATCAACAACGTGCTGGGCCAGGCGCTCCTCACCAAGCGCATGGGCAAGACCCGCGTGATCGCCGAGACCGGCGCTGGCCAGCACGGCGTGGCCACCGCCACCGCCTGCGCCCTCTTCGGCCTCGAATGCACCATCTACATGGGCGAGATCGACACCCAGCGCCAGGCCCTGAACGTGGCCCGCATGCGCATGCTCGGCGCCGAGGTCATCGCCGTGAAGTCCGGCTCCCGGACCCTCAAGGACGCCATCAACGAGGCGTTCCGCGACTGGGTCGCCAACGTCGAGGAGACCCACTACCTCTTCGGCACCGTCGCCGGACCGCACCCCTTCCCGGCCATGGTCCGCGACTTCCACCGCGTCATCGGCGTCGAGGCCCGCCGCCAGATCCTGGAGCGCGCCGGGCGGCTGCCCGACGCCGTCGCGGCCTGCGTCGGCGGCGGCTCCAACGCCATCGGCCTCTTCCACGCCTTCATCCCGGACGCCGGCGTCCGCCTGGTCGGCTTCGAGCCCGCCGGGCACGGCGTGGAGACCGGCGAGCACGCGGCCACCCTGACCGCGGGCGAGCCCGGCATCCTGCACGGCTCCCGCTCCTACGTCCTGCAGGACGAGGAGGGCCAGATCACCGAGCCCTACTCGATCTCCGCCGGTCTGGACTACCCGGGCATCGGCCCCGAGCACTCCTACCTCAAGGACAGCGGCCGCGGCGAGTACCGCGCGGTCACCGACGACGCCGCCATGCAGGCCCTGCGCCTGCTGTCGCGCACCGAGGGCATCATCCCGGCGATCGAGTCGGCGCACGCCCTCGCGGGCGCCCTCGACCTGGGCAAGGAGCTGGGCAAGGACGGCCTGATCGTGGTCAACCTGTCCGGCCGCGGCGACAAGGACATGGACACGGCCGCCCGCTACTTCGGCCTGTACGACGGCGCGTCCGAGAACGGCACCGAGGGGGAGACCAAGTGAGTCACCACGGCAACATCGACCTGCTGAGCACCACCCTCGCCAAGGCCAAGTCCGAGGACCGCGCGGCCCTCGTGGCCTACCTCCCGGCGGGCTTCCCGACCGTCGACGGCGCGATCGGGGCCGCCAAGGCCGTCATCGCGGGCGGCGCGGACGTCGTGGAGATCGGCCTGCCGCACAGCGACCCGGTCCTGGACGGCGCGGTCATCCAGACCGCCGACGACATCGCCCTGCGCGGCGGCGTGAAGATCGCCGACGTGCTGCGGACCGTGCGCGAGACCTTCGAGGCCACCGGCGCCCCGATCCTCGTCATGACCTACTGGAACCCCATCGACCGCTACGGCGTCGAGCGGTTCACCGCCGAGCTGGCGGCGGCGGGCGGCGCGGGCTGCATCCTGCCCGACCTGCCGGTCCAGGAGTCCGCGCTGTGGCGCGAGCACGCGGCGAAGCACGGTCTGGCGACCGTGTTCGTCGTGGCCCCCAGCAGCCGGGACGAGCGCCTGGCGACCATCACCGCCGCCGGTTCCGGTTTCGTCTACGCCGCCTCCCTGATGGGCGTCACGGGCACCCGCGAGTCGGTCGGCAACGAGGCCCAGGAGCTGGTGCGCCGTACCCGTACGACCACCGACCTCCCTGTCTGCGTCGGCCTCGGCGTCTCGAACGCCGTCCAGGCCAAGCAGGTCGCGGGCTTCGCCGACGGGGTGATCGTCGGCTCGGCCTTCGTGAAGCTGCTGCTCGACGCGCCGGACCCGCAGGCCGGGCTGGACGCCGTACGGGCGCTGGCGGGCGAGCTTGCGGAAGGCGTACGCAGGTCCTGACGCGGGGCGGGCCCCGAAGGGGGTTCTGTAGCCCGATCGGGTGGAAACGGGAGCGGGGAGGCACGCGAGTGCCTCCCCCCCTAGATTTTCCCCAACCGGTGTCTTATAAACAAAAACCACCCCACCACACCCCACAACAAATCGGAATGCGGGGTGTTCTTGTAAAATG
>NZ_JBHWBP010000350.1:0-8020 GCF_042735575.1 Streptomyces sp. NPDC059564
GGGAAGCACCGCCCTACGGTCCCCGGCCCGGCGGGCCGCCAGGCCGTCCCGCCCTGGCCGTGGATCCGGTGCGGGTCGCGGAAGAGGTCCTCGACGCCGCGCTCCAGGAGCTCGCTCAGGTGATGGTCCGCGATGACGAGGTCGCGGACCGCGAGCAGTTCCGGGATGTCCTCGTGGGCGACGGAGAGGTCGCACAGGACATCGGCGAGGTCCTGGCCCGCGGGCAGCAGGGCGCACGCGGGCGTGCGTCCCGCCGGCCGGGTCCCGGTCGACGGGACCGGCTGGGTCTCGGTGGTGGTCACTGGGGTCTCCTCCCGCTGATGTACTGGCCCCCTCTTGCGACGGGCTTTCGAGCCTAGGGACGCGGAGTGCGACCGGCCCCGTCCGGTCGGATGACCGGGGGGACGACCTGGGGCTCCGGGGACGGCCCTACCGCATTGGTGGCGCACGCGGTACTCCCGCACGGGCGACAGCCGCAGCGCGGGACGGCTTCCTCGTGGGCGGGCCAGGGATGTCCTCCCCCTCGTCGTCCGAACGGAGGACGGCTTACGCACGGGCAGCCCCTAGTGTCGAAATCCGGTCCGGCGTTCCCTGCCGGTGCCAGAGCACCGGCGCGGAAGAGTCCCCGGTCCAACGAACCGGACGACCGCGCCATCGGGGCCGAACCCACCACTCGGCGCACTCGGACGAGCACGCCGATGAACGGAAGGAAGGAACTGCCATGCAGATGTCCAACGAACTGGCCCGCGCCATCGTGTCGGAATTCGGCGCGACGCACGCCAGCGTCTACTGCGCCTCGTAGCGGAGCTTCGCGGAACGTCTCCAGCGCGGCCAACGACGGCGGCCCTCCCCCGGGAAGGCCGCCGTCTACGTGCCCGGGACCGGTTGCCCGCTGACACGGCGTACGGCACCTCGCGCCCCTACGCCCGGTGTTGCCTTCCCGCGTTGATCCGGCCTCTCGCGGTTCTCCCTGCGTTCTCCCGAGCAGCCGCTGCGACCGCCGGCGCGACGCGCCCGCGCTGCGTCGTCGGCTCCCGGGTCCCCCTGCGTGCCTCGCGCAGGCCCGGCCGCCGTACCGTGGTCTCTCCGACGTCCCCGGAGAACGGACGAACGGTCCCATCCGTGGCGGCGCCAGGATGAAATCCTGGCGCACGTCGCGGATTTCGATCTCGCGGATCCGTGCGAAGACCCGTGTCGGCGGCACCTCGCGCGATGTGCCCAGTACGACTCGACGTGTCCGGCGGCGGGCGGGCGCGTAGCGTGCCAACCGGAGCCGTTCACCCGGCAGTACCGAGATCCGCGCGGTGTTCACCCGGTGATGACCGTGCGGTGTGCCTTCTCCTGTGCGGCCGCCGCGGAGGGCGGTGTCGGCTTCACCGTCGGCGGGCCTTGTTGATGTCCAGGGCCGTCTTGAGACCCTTCTCCCGTACGGCCTTCACCGCCACGGAGAGCCTGCCGGCGGAGTGGAACCGGGTTCCGTGACGGCGCAGCGCCTTGTGGTCGATGTCGAAGCCGAGGCCCGGGGAGGTGGGGAGCTCCAGCTCTCCCCGGTCGTGCGTCCACGGTACGGCGAGGACGGCGTCCCGGGCCGGGACCGTCCACGACGGGGGGTTGATCGGGTACTCCAGCAGACCCTCCTCCCTGTCCCCGCCCGCCGCCATCAGCTGGAGGTTGACGGCGAACCCGATGCCGTTGGTCCACGTGTGCGGGGTGTACGGGAGCCCGGCCGCGCGGCACAGGCGGATGACCTCGAGGGTCTGGGCGATGCCTCCCGTGAACATGGCGTCGGGCTGGAACCAGCGGTAGCAGCGGCGCTCGATCATCATCCGCAGCTCCGCCAGCCCTCCGGTGTGCAGTTCGCCGCCGGCGATCGGGACCTTGCTGTACCGCGTCAGCTCCGCCAGGTCGTCGTACGCGTCCATCGGCAGGGGCTCCTCGATCCACGCGACGCCCATGTCCGCGCAGGCGTCGGCGAAGCGCTTGGCCCGCGCCAGGTTCCACAGGGGAGCATCGGACACCGTGGTCACCCGCCATGCCTGGTTGGCGTCCACCGCCACCTTCATACGGTCGCCGACGGCGCGGACGACGGCCTCGACCTGGGCGATGTCCACGGATTCGGCGAAGTCGTGGACGCGGAGCTTGATCGCCCGGAAGCCCTCCCGGTACCTGGCTTCCGCCTCTTCGACCCGGGCCTCCGGTGAGCGCACCTCGCCGGTCGAGGCGTACAGGCGGACGCGCCCGCCATCGGCGCCGAGCAGGCGGTAGAGCGGCATCCCGGCCTTCTTCGCCTTGATGTCCCAGAAGGCGGGCTCGATCCAGTAGTGCCGCTGGCCGAGGTAGGACACATCCGGCTGTACGGAGCCCAGGGCATCCGGTACGCGGGGCGGGACACGAGCCCGCGGCGGGCGGCGAACTTCGGGGCCGAGCCCGCGACCGTCCGCCGGAACGGTCGCGGAAGTCGGCGAGGCGATTCCTCCTGAGGGTGCTCGCGCAGTGCGTCGTAGACGGGGAGCGGGCCGGCGGCCGAGGCGAGCCGGTGACAGCTCCGGTCGCCGGTTCCGCCCGCCGCGGGAGAACTCCTCTTCGAGTCGGTGGATTTTCTCCCACTCTCCGATCCTCTCTGCAAGGAGTTCTCTGTGCTCAGGCTTCGTCGCATGGCGGCCGCCGTGGTCGCCGCAGGCGCCATCGCGGTCTCGCTCACCGTCCCCGCTTCCACGGACGGAGCAGGCCCCGCCACACCGGTGTTCTCCGGCACGGCGACCGGCATGGCCATCGGCCAGTCGGGGGGCGGTGCGGCGACCAACCAGGATCCGCGGATCGTGGCCAGCGCCTACCAGAACGCCTCCTACAAGGCGTCCACCTACGGCTACGCCGCCGGCCAGTGCTCCGCAACCGGCTCGCCGAAGATCATCGCCGCCACCTACGACGGCCTGCAGTCGATCGAGGCGTACGTCCGCTGTACGGGTGACCCGGGCCCCGGCACCCGTCCCCTGGAGCGCTTCCTGGGCTACAAGTCCGACCATCTCAGCAGCACCACAGGCAGCCCGAACATCTCCTACAAGCGCGAGGGCGAGCTGGGCCGGCTGCACAACACCCAGCAGCCCGGCACCGTCCCCCTCTACATGTGCCAGAGCGGGAACGACACCTTCACCTCGATCCAGCCCAACTGCGAGGGCAGGGACTACGTCACCCGCCTCGGTTACATCGACGACACCCAGCCGGGCATGGTGCTGACCCGCCCGCTGCGGCGCTGCATGGTCACCGCGACCGGTGAGCACTTCGACTCCAACGACCTCAACTGCGAGGGGCAGACGGCCGAAGGCATCCTCGGATACACCATCGCCTGACCTCCGTCGGTGAGGTGACCGCCGGAACGGCGCAGCGGATCCGTTGAAGCCGTCCGGACGAGCGGGACCTTGAGTTCCACACGCTCACCGACCTCGTCCGGGAGTGGTGGGGGCGGGAGACCGGGAGTGCGGAGCGGTGTCCTGCGAGTCGATCGCCCGCTCCCCGGGCGAAGCCCTTCGCCGGGGTCAACGGGCGGCGAGCACGTACGTGTTCTCCAGCTCGTCCTGCACCACGTGGGCCTTCCCGTCGACGGTCCGGAGGTACTCGTCCTCCTCGGTGACGCGCACCGAGTACCGCCAGCCCCGGGGCAGGCGCAGTCGTTCTCCGAGGGTGCCGAGGGATTCCGCCGTCAGGGTGTCGTCGACGATGTGTGCGTACGCCTGCATGACGTAGGTGGCGCCGCCAGGTGCGTGCAGGCTGTAGACCGGCGCGCCGGCTTCGATGAGGTACTCGTTCTCCCGCTCGACCACGACTTCGTCGTAGTACCGCTTGGGTGCTGCACCGCTGGTGTCCTCTCCCGGGGGCACCACGAGCCGCGCGACGAGCCGGGCCTGCCGGCCGGCGAACGTCCTGACGCCACCGGCATCGAACGACGTGATCCTGTCGACCGTCCAGAAACGGGGGCCGTTCAGCCGGACGCCGGGCACGTTGCACTCCTGTGCGAGGGCGACGGGGTCGAGCGCGTCCCACCACTCCTGGGGGCACGCGTTGAGTCCCGTGGTGTTGTACACCGCCACGTGATGGCCTTCCGCCCGCGGCTCTACGAGGAAGATCTCGCCGTAGCGCAGGTTGCGTAGGCCGTCCGCGCGGCGGGGCTGTCCCATCGTGGACATGTCCTTCTCCTTTGCACTGGCCGAGGTGTCCTGCCGTTTCCGGGAGGGCACTGCCAGTCCAGCACCACACGGCCGCGCGCCGCAATCGGTCGATCTCAGGAACGGACGGACGAACGCGTGTCCTCCATCCGCAGAATCAGCGGCTGCCGTTCATCCCCCGCGTCCTCCGTTCGGACGACGGTGCGCATGGTCCCGCAGTGGTGGACTCGATGCCCTTCACGGACAAGCCGTGGTTCGAGCGAAAGGAACAACCCGACATGACCCTCACCAACGATCTGGCCCAGGCAATCGTCGCCGAGTTCGGCACCGTCCACGCCGCCGTCTCCGCCGAGTGACGACACGCCGTCGACGGCTACCAACCGCCCGACGGCCCAACGGGGATCCCCGCCCCTTGAGCCGATCCGGGGTCGCGCCACGGGCTCCCGCCACTGTTCGCCAGTGCCGGGAGCCCGTCGTGCGCCCGTACGCGGTGCGCCGGGTGGCGGCCCGCCCGGCAGGGACGCACGACCGCCGTCCGTGGCGGTGCGGCGTCGACGGTGCGGGGGCAGTGGAAGGAAGAACGGTATGGAGACCATGTTGGCCGGAGTGCTCCGGGAATCGATGACAGCCTGGCCCGCATTCCGGCGATTCACAGAGGTGCACCGCAGTGTGGCTGCGATTCGTCAGCGAGATTGCTCCTGGACCGGCAGCCCGTCCCGGCGGCTGACGTGCGGTGTCGACCGTTCGGAGGACACGGGTTCGTCCCGCAACGGGGTGGACGGTCGATCGGCAGGCGATCCCGATCCTCCTAGCGTCGTAAGGGTCCGCAAGACACGGCACCACCCGGGTCCGGCCCGGGTCCCGCAGACGATCGGCTGAAACCATGTGTGGCAGCACCATCACCGCAGCGCACGTACCCACCGTGCTCCTGAACTCCGGCACGTCCATGCCCAGCATGGGTCTGGGAACGTACGAAATACCCGACACCCAAGCCGAGGCGGTGGTCCGCTGGGCGGCCCGGGTCGGCTACCGCCTCATCGACACCGCCGCGAGCTACGGCAACGAACACGGGGTCGGCGCGGGCATCAGGGCCGCCGACGTACCCCGCGAGGACTTCTTCGTCGTCACCAAGGTCCGGGGCCGCGACCACGGCTACGACGCCACGGCGCGCGCCTTGGAAGCAAGCCTCCAGCGGCTGGGCCTGGACTACCTGGACCTCCTCCTCATCCACTGGCCGCTGCCGCGTCAGGACCGCTACGTCGACACCTGGCGTGCGATGGCGAAGCTGGCCGCCGACGGGCTGGTGAAGTCGATCGGCGTGTCGAACTTCACCCCGGCCCACCTGGACCGGCTGGAGCAGGAGACCGGCATCGTCCCCGCCGTCAACCAGGTCCAGATCAACCCCCGCCTGGCGCAGACGTCATGGCGGGAACATGCCGCGGCGAAGGGAATCGTCCTGCAGTCCTGGGGGCCGCTCAGCCACGGCGGATCCCTGCTCCACGACCCGATGGTGGAGGGCATCGCCAACTTCCACGGCAGGACTCCCGGCCAGGCCGTCCTGCGCTGGCACCTCGACAACGGACTGGTGCCGATCCCGAAGACGAAGCGGCCAAGCCGCCTCGCCGAGAACCTCGGCGTCTTCGACTTCCACCTGACCTCCAACGACCACCGCGACCTGGACCTGCTCGACGGCAGCCAGAGCGCCATGGACCCGGACACCCACGAAGAGTTCTGACCCGCTAGAACGCACCAGGGAGACACCATGACTTCGGCCCCGCTCATCCACCACGTGGCCCTGCTCGTCGCCGACCTCGACAAGGCCGTGGCCCGTTGGTCGGCCGCCACCGGCTACACGTTCAGCGAGGTGGCGCGCTACCGCACCGACCGGTACTGCGACCGCAGCAAGCCCGCACCCCACCACCACGACGCGCGCATCTCCTTCTCCAAGGAAGGGCCGCCCTACATTGAGCTCATGGAGTTCCACGGCTCGGGAACCCACGGGCCCGACCAGGGCGAGGGATTCCACCACCTCGGCTTCATGGACTGTCCCAGCCCCGAGGGCAAAATGATCGAACTCGCCTCGCTCGGGATCTTCGACGACGGCATGGCCCTGGGAGACGACGACCGGATCCTGCTGTGGTTCACCAGCAGGCAGGACCTGAACGGGATGCGGCTCGAATTCGTCAGCAGCGACCCCCAGCCCATCATCCGGGACGACGGCTCCGAGCCCTACCGCGACGCACGCGGCTGCCCCGTCCTGTGGCCGCCGGACGAGCAGTGATCCACCGCGCCGGCCCACCGGCCCCGCCTGCCCGACCCTCGCCGCCGACGCACCCAGAAAGGCAGCCCCATGACGTCTCAGGACCGCGCCGGGCCCGTCTCGGCCCGGCGGGCGCTGCGCGGCCGCGGCCGGGTGGGCCGGACGGTACTCGCACCGCTCGGCCCTCGTCTGGGCCGGAGTGGTGGCCGCGGCCGGCTGCGCGGTGGCGGCCGCCGCACCCGCGTTCGCCGCGCCGGTCGCGGGACGGCTGGTGACCGGCCTGGCGTTGGGGGCCGGCACGGGCTCCGCCCCGACCGCACGGCCGGCCGCGTACAGCCTGGTGGGCACACTGCGCGATCCTGCCCTGCGCAGACCGGTGGTCGTCGCCTGCGGGGCGGCGCTGATGGCCGCGTCACTGGCGGTCGCCGCGTGGGGCCTGCGGGCGTCCGCGGCGGCTGCCACCGGCCTGGTGACCGTCGCGGCGGTCCTGGTGTTCACAGCCTGCTACGCGTTCTCCGCGGGGCATGTTCGCCTTCATCACCGCGGGCTTCCTCGCCTTCACCCTCCTGTACGTGCCGGAGACCAGGAACCCGGCGCTGACCACGCTGGAGGCGGAACTCACCGGAGGTCCGGCGTTCCGGACACTCCAGCCGTCCGCCCGGTGAAACCGTCCGCCGCAAAGAACGAAGGGATCACCCCCATGAAGCCCCTGACGAACTGGGCGGGCAACGTCACGTTCGCCCCCGCCGGAGTCCACCAGCCCGCTTCCGTGGCGGACGTGCAGGCCCTGGTGACCACTCATCGCCGCGTCCGTGTCCTGGGCACCGGGCACTCCTTCAGCACCGTCGCGGACACCTCGGGGCAGCTGCTGCGCCTGGACCGCCTCCCCCCGGTCATCGACGTGGATCCAGCGCGCCGGACGGTACGCGTGAGCGCCGGCACCACCTTCGCCGAGCTCTGCCCCCGCCTGCACGAACACGGCCTGGCGCTGCGCAACCTCGGGTCACTGCCGCACATCTCGGTGGCCGGGGCCTGTGCCACCGGTACGCACGGATCCGGGGACGACAACCCCGTGATCGCCGCCGGCGTACGGTCCATGGATCTGGTGACGGCCGAGGGCGACCTGATCACCCTGGACCGGACCTCGCCGGACTTCGCCGGTGCCGTGGTCTCCCTCGGCTCCCTGGGGGTCGTCACCAGCCTGACGCTTGACCTCGTCCCGGCCTACGACGTCCAGCAGTACGTCTACACGGACGTCCCGTGGTCCTCGCCGGCCGAAAACTTCACGGACATCGCGGCGAGCGCCTACAGCGTCAGCGTGTTCACCGACTGGCGCGGGCACAGCCAGATCTGGATCAAGCACCGCATGGGTGCCGAGGCCGCGGACCTCGGCTGGACCGGCGGCGTCCTGGCCGACGCACCCGTGCACCCCGTCGACGGACACTCCGCGGTCAACTGCACGCCGCAGCTGGCCATACCGGGCCCGTGGCACCTGCGTCTCCCCCACTTCCGCGCCGAGTTCATGCCCAGCACGGGGAACGAACTTCAGTCGGAGTACTTCGTGCGCCGCGAGCACACCGGCCCGGCGCTCAAGACCCTG
>NZ_JBHWBP010000351.1:0-8003 GCF_042735575.1 Streptomyces sp. NPDC059564
GAGAGGAACTCGCGGATCTCGTCGCCGTCGAGGACCTCCACGCGGTGGCCCTCGGCGCGCAGCCGCTCGGCCAGCGCGTAGGCGATCGTGGTCTTCCCCGCGCTCGGCAGCCCGGTCAGCCACACCGTGGCGCCCTGGTCGCTCACGCTCATCAGCTCAGTCTCCGTAAGTCGATGCATCAGCCGTGCAGTCCGCACTCGGTCTTGCCGCGCCCCGCCCAGCGGCCGGCGCGCGCGTCCTCGCCCTCCGCCACCCGGCGGGTGCACGGGGCGCAGCCGACGGAGGCGTAACCGTCCATCAGCAGCGGGTTGGTGAGGACCCCGTGCTCGGCGACGTACGCGTCCACCTCGTGCTGCGTCCAGCGGGCGATCGGCGAGACCTTGACCTTCCGCCGCTTCTCGTCCCAGCCGACCACCGGGGTGTCCGCCCGGGTCGGGGACTCGTCACGGCGCAGGCCCGTCGCCCACGCGTCGTAGCCGGTCAGGCCCTCCTCCAGCGGCTTGACCTTGCGCAGCGCGCAGCACAGGTCCGGGTCGCGGTCGTGCAGCTTCGGGCCGTACTCCGCGTCCTGCTCGGCCACCGACTGACGCGGGGTGAGCGTGATGACGTTGACGTCCATCACCGCCTCCACCGCGTCCCGGGTCCCGATGGTCTCCTCGAAGTGGTAACCCGTGTCGAGGAACACCACGTCCACGCCGGGGAAGACCCGGGAGGCGAGGTGGGCGACCACCGCGTCCTCCATCGAGGAGGTCACGCAGAATTTCCTCCCGAAGGTCTCGGCCGCCCACCGCAGGATTTCCGGCGCCGGGGCATATTCAAGTTCCCGGCCCGCCCGCTCTGCCAGTTTTTCGAGATCGGTCATCCGGCGGCTCCTTCACAGGGAACGCGGCGCACGGTCAGGAAATTGCTTTGCCGAGATTAGCAATACGGACACGTAAAGCACTGACGGTTCGCTGATCGCGGGCACTTTCCGCCCGAAGCGGCCCACCTGGGCCTCTCACCTGGGATTTCATGGTTTTCAGGGGATTTGCGGAGCACGGTCAGGGAGCGGTAAGCGTGCTATCAGCGGACCGCCAGCGCCCTTGTGTCATAGTGGGCCGGAAATTGCATCTAATCCCGTGCTGGCCGACGGGCCAGAATTTGCGGACCCAGCGAATGAAGCCACCCACTGGCCGGTTTACGCATTCTGGCCGACACCCCGGAGAGGGCACGCGGAGAAATGAGACTGCAAGGACTGCGCCGAGGAAGGCTGATACGCCGCCTCGCACTGTGTCTGTCGGCGGTGGGACTCACCGCCTCCATGCTCACCGGAGCGGACCCCGCCGCCGCCGGCACGCCGGAGACCTGGACCTCCACCTTCCAGGGCAGCGACGGCGTCACGTACTCGGCGACCAACCACCTGGTGCCGGCCTCCAAGGGCCCCGGACGGCAGTGGATGCTCGTCTGGTCCGGCCCGGCCAAGCAGCCCGCGCCCGACTTCCTCAGCGTCATCGACGCCACCCCGGGCTCCCCCACGTACGGCAAGGTCGCCAACACCGTCACCGTCGGCCCGAACAACGGCAACGAGCCGCACCACATGCAGTACGTGTGGCACAAGGGCGACCGGATCTACGCCGGCGGCATCATGAGCGACACCACCTTCGTCTTCGACGCGAAGGCCCTGCCCGCGCTGACCATCGCCGGGGTCAACTCGAGCGTCGACACCCCCTGCGGGACCCTGCCCGACGCCTACCAGGTGCTGAGCGACGGAACCGCGTACGGCACGTACATGGGCGGCCCGAACGTGACCGGCCCCTGTACCTACACCAACGGCCAGGTGCGGGTCGGCAACGGCGCCGCCGGCTCCCCCGGCGAGATCGTGCGGATCGGCAAGGACGGCAAGACCCTCGCCGAGATCCCGGCGGCCACCGCGGCGGGCGAGGACCCGGCCCAGTGCGCCAACGTCCCGGCGCTGCCCGCCGCGACCTGCGCCAACCCGCACGGGGTGGCCGTCCGCGAGGACCTGAACGTGATGGTCGCGAGCGACTTCGCCGAGGCCCGCAACTTCATGACGCCCGACTCGGAGCTGAAGGAGAACCTGGCCCGCCAGACGGTCCGCGTCTTCGACATCACCAACCGCGACGACCCCACGCTGCGCTCGGTGTCCAAGGTCGCCGACGGCCCGCGCGGGGCGCAGGAGCAGCGCGCCTTCTTCCGCGAGTCCCGCGTGGTCATGGAGACCGCGCTGACCAACCGGCCCGGGCACAAGGGGGCGTTCGTCTCCTCCATGGCCGGCGGGGCCGTCTTCTACACGCCGGACATCACCGCGCCCGCCCCGCAGTGGAAGGAGGTCTTCGACGACACGACGGCCTACCGCAGCTTCCAGCGCGACCCGGGCGTCACCGGCAGCGGCGACAACGGCAGCTGGCTGGCCGTCAGCCCCGACGACCGGTTCCTCTTCCACACGGTGATGGGCCAGTCGGTGCCCTTCGGGAAGCCGCTGGACGGGACCACGGGCATGATCTACGTCCTGGACATCCAGAAGCTCCTCGCGTCCGGTGACAAGGCCAAGTGCTCGGTCGACGAGCTCGCCGAGGCGAGCCGGGGCGGCCACGAGCGGGACTGCCCGGAGCTCGTCAGCACCGTGCCGATCCGCGACGTCAGCTCGGGCGGCCCGCACTGGGGCGCGATGGACAACTTCAAGCGGGGCGCGGACGGCGTCTACCGCGAGACGCAGAACGTCAGCCGCATCGCGGTCGCCAACTACTTCGTCGCCGGGTCCTTCGGCGGCGGCGGCGACCACCGGGTGTGCATGTTCGACCTCGACCGGCGCGGCCAGATCTCCCTCGACCGGTCCTTCCGCGACGAGAACACCGGCAAGCCCTGCGTCAGCTTCAACCGGGCCTCCTGGCCGCACGGCGACACCGGCGACAGCCAGCCGCACGGCGTCCTGTTCGTGGTCAGCGACAGCGTCGTACGACGGTGAGCGCTGTCCTTCCGGCGGCGGTCGTCCTGACCGCCGCCCTGACGCTCGGCCTGCTGCTGCTCCTGCGGACCCGGCTGCTCGCCCGCCGCGCCACCGCCTCGGCGTACTTCGCCGCGGCGGTGGCGGGCGCGGTCCTGGCCGGGGTGTGGGGCGGGCCGCTGCTGTCCCCCTCCCCCTCCGCCGCCAAGCCGGTGGCCGGGGGCCCGCTGCTGGGCTCGCTCGTGCTGGGCGCCCGGCAGGTCCCGGTGATGGTGGTGCCGAACCGGCCCGGGTACAACCTGGTGGCCGTCGGCGCCCCCGACGCCTGGGCCGGGACCGGCCCGGACCGCCTCGCGAAGGGCGAGCGGCGGCCCGGGTCGGCCCTGACGTGGGTGCCGGTCGAACTGTCGGCCGGGCCAGGGCGGGTGTGGGTCTCCGCCGGCGGGGCGAGCGCCCCCCTGGCCGTGGACACGGGCCGCGCGGGCGGCGGGCGGGCCACCGCCGACGTGCGGGGCGCCGACGGGCCGGAGTGCGCGAGCGCCGCCGCCGGGGCCGTGGTCGGGGGCGACGCCGAGCCCCTGGCCGGCTGCCCCGCGGACCGGCTCGCGGAGGCCGACGCGGCCGCGCTGCGCGAGACCGTCGGCTTCCTCGCCGGACGCGGGGCCCGCTCCCTCGGTCTCGCCGAGGACGCCTCGCCGCGCGGCCGGGCCGCAGCCGCCGAGGTGCGTGCCGCGGCCGCCCGCGCGGGCATCTCCGTAGGAAAGCCGGACGGGAGCCGGCAGCCGCTGGTGGTCACCGCCGGCTGGGCGGGCGCGGACACCGCCGTACGCGACGTCGAGGCGGGCCGCACCACCGCCGAGGGCACCTACCTGGCGCCCTGGCTGTTCACCGCCCCGCTGCTGTCGCCGAGCGCGGGCCAGCTCATCCCGCTGCGGTACGCGCCGAACAGCCCGGCCGCGGTGGAGTACCTGACGGCGCTCGGCAGCCGCCTGCCGGGCGAACTCCCGACCGCGGCCGGGTACGAGGCCTGGCGCGTGGCGCGCGGGATGGCGGGCCCGGCGCCCGCCCGGCTGTACGCCACGGCCGTGCTCTACGTACCCGGCAGCGGCGGCTCCGGCGGTCACCACCACGAGGAGTCCACGAGCTGGCTGCCCAGCGGAATGATCGTCCCGGTCGCGGGCCTCGGCACCACCTGACCCCCTCCACCAGCCCACGTAGGAGCACACGGAGATGACGGAAACAGTCGCGCCGCCGGTCCGGACCGCACGGACCGCCCGGCCCGCCGCCAAGCGCCCCGACGGACAGTGGGCGCTGGGCGAGCGGGAACCGCTCAATCCCAACGAGGAGTTCAAACAGATCGAGGACCCGCTGCTGGTGCGCGAGCGCATCGAGCGGGTCTACTCCCGCGAGGGCTTCGCCAGCATCGACCCCGACGACCTGCGCGGCCGGATGCGCTGGTGGGGGCTGTACACGCAGCGCAAGCCCGGCATCGACGGCGGCAAGACCGGCTCGCTGGCGCCGGAGGAGCTGGAGGACGAGCACTTCATGATGCGGGTGCGCAGCGACGGCGGCACCCTCGACGGTCCCCAGCTGCGGGCCATCGCCGACATCTCCGTGCGGTTCGCCCGCAACACCGCCGACATCACCGACCGGCAGAACATCCAGCTGCACTGGGTGCGGATCGAGGACGTGCCCGCGATCTGGCGGCGGCTGGAGGAGGTCGGCCTGTCCACGACGGAGGCCTGCGGGGACTGCCCGCGCGTCATCGTGGGCAGTCCGGTGGCGGGGGTGGGCGCGGACGAGGTGCTCGACGCGACCCCGGCCGTACGGGAGATCGCCGCCCGGTACGTGGGCGACCCTTCCCTCTCCAACCTGCCGCGCAAGTACAAGTCGGCGGTGTCGTGGCTGCCGGACATCCCGTACGAGATCAACGACCTGGCGTTCCTGGGCGCGGTGCACCCGGAGCACGGGCCGGGCTTCGGCATGTGGGTGGGCGGCGGGCTGTCCACCGTCCCGATCCTCGCCCGGCACGTCGGGGTGTGGGTGCCGCTCGCGGACGTCCCGGACGTGTGGGTGGCGGTGGCGCGGCTGTTCCGCGACTACGGGTACCGGCGGCTGCGGGGCCGGGCGCGGCTGAAGTTCCTGATCGCGGACTGGGGCGTGGAGAAGTTCCGCCGGGTCCTGGAGGAGGAGTACCTGGGCCGGCCGCTCCTGGACGGGCCGGCGCCCGCGCTGCCGCCGGAGCCGATCGACCACATCGGCGTACACCCGCAGAACGACGGCCTGTCGTACGTGGGCGCCGCGCCCCTCGCCGGGCGGCTGTCGGGGACGCGGCTGGCGGCGCTGGCCGACCTGGCGGAGGCGCACGGCAGCGGGCGGGTCCGGCTGACGCCGTACCAGAAGCTGCTGGTGCTGGACGTGGCGGAGCCGGAGCCGTTGGTCGCCGAGCTGGCGGAGATCGGCCTCCAGGCCCGGCCCTCGCCCTGGCGGCGCAACACGATGGCGTGCACCGGGATCGAGTACTGCAAGCTGGCCATCGTCGAGACCAAGGAGCGGGCGGCGACGCTGGTCGCGGAACTGGAGAAGCGCCTGGCGGGCGAAGACGTGGGCCTGTCCGTCAACCTCAACGGCTGCCCCAACTCGTGCGCCCGTACGCAGGTCGCGGACATCGGGCTCAAGGGGCAGCTGGTCGCCGACGAGGACGGCCGGCAGGTCGAGGGCTTCCAGGTGCACCTGGGCGGCAGCCTGACGCTGGCCGCGGACCAGGAGGGCGGCTTCGGCCGGAAGCTGCGCGGGCTGAAGACGACGGCGGCGGACCTGCCGGACTTCGTGGAACGCCTGACCCGCGGCTACCTGGCGGGCCGCGCGGACGCCTCGGAGTCCTTCGCGACGTGGGTCACCCACTGCGACGAGTCGGCCCTGCAGTAACCCGTCCCCCACGCGCGACGGCCCGTACCTCCCGGCGGGGGGTACGGGCCGCTTCGCGTTCCCCTACCCGGGGCAAGCCCCGCGCAGCGGCGGGGGCCGGACACGCCGGCAGGCCGGGCCCGTGGGTGGCGGGCCCGGCCTGGGTGGGGGGTGGCAGGGGACGGAGTCAGGAGGCGGCGGCCAGCTCCGCGGCGAGGGCTTCGCGGATGACGGCCGCGCTGCGGTCCACGTCGGCCTCCGTGGTCCGCCAGTTGACGACCGAGATCCGCATCGCGGCCCGCCCCTCCCAGACGGTCCCGCCGAACCAGCAGGTCCCGCTGTCCTGGATCCGCGCGATCACGTTCCGGGTGACCTGGTCGTCGTCGCCGAAGCGCACCATGAGCTGGTTCAGGACGACGTCGTTGAGGAGCTCGACGCCCTCCACCCCGGCCAGGTGCTCCCCGAACCGCCGCGTGTGCGCGCAGCACCGTTCGACGAGGTCGGCGACCCCCGACCGCCCCAGCGACCGCAACGCCGCCCAGACCGGCAGGCTGCGCGCGCGCCGCGAGAAGTCGGGGACCCACTCGATGGCGTCGCGTTCCCCGTCGGTGCCGGGCGGCAGGTAGCCGGCCCGCTCGTTGAGCATGGCCGCCCGGTGCGCCTCGGGGTGCGCGATGACGACGATGCCGCAGTCGTAGGGGACGTTGAGCCACTTGTGGGCGTCCAGCGCCCACGAGTCGGCCCGCTCCACGCCCTCGACGAGGGGCCGCAGCTTCGGACTGGCCGCGGCCCACAGGCCGAACGCGCCGTCGACGTGCACCCAGGCCCCGTACCGGTGCGCGATGTCGCAGATCTCGCCGACGGGGTCGATCGCACCGGAGTTGACGTCGCCGATCTGCGCGCACACGATGACCGGCCCCTCGATCCCGGCGAGGACGCGTTCCAGCTCCTCGGGGACCATCCGGCCCTTGTCGTCGACGGGGACGTTGCGGATGCGGGCCGTGCCGAAGCCCAGGTAGCGGGCGGCGAGGTCGATGGTCATGTGGTGCTGGGCGCCCGCGACGATGGCCACGTCGGGCGCGCCGCCCAGGCCGTCGCGCTCCACGTCCCAGCCGGCCTCGGCGAGGAGCTTGTGCCGGGCGGCGGCCAGGGAGGTCAGGTGGGCCATGGTGCAGCCGGTGGGGAAGCCGACGGAGGCGTGCGCGGGCAGGCCCAGGAGCTCCAGGACCCACTGGGCGGCGACGTCCTCGGCGACGGCGATGGCCGGCGAGAGGTTGTACAGGCTGGCGGTCTGGTCCCAGGCGGCGACGAGCCAGTCGGTGGCGATGGCCACGGGCAGGGTGCCGCCGGTGACGTAGCCGAAGTAGCGGGGGCCGTTGGCGGTGGGAATGCCGCCTTCGGCGACGGCCCGGCCGAGGACTTCGATGGTGTCGGTCGCGTCGACCGGCCCGGCGGGCAGCGGGCCACCGAACATTTTCAGCAATTGTTCGGAGCCGGCAGTGGCGGCCACCGGCCGATCGGCGAGACCCGCCAGATAATCCATGGCCTGCTGATAGGCCAATGCGAGAGGCGCACTGTCTGCTGTGGTCATAGTACTAACGTAGGCGTCAGGCACTGACATGCGACTGACCCAAATGGCCGGAACAACCGGTTACCCGAACCGCGTGGACTCCAGGGGCTGTTGGACTGTATTACTTTCTCCTGTGGCCCGTTCCGACCGGCGGGCCGCCCGCGGCGAGCCATGAGACATGAGGAGTCCCGATGTCCGACGAGCAGACACGCAAGGTTATCGACCAGTTCAACCAGTCATTCCAGCAGCACGACCCGAGCCTGCTGAAAGACCTCCTCGCCCCGAACTGCCAGCTGGAGAACTCCGGGCCCGCCCCGGACGGTTCCAAGCACTCCGGATACGACGAATGTCTGCAGTTCTGGAGCGCCATCGCGGGCAACGACAACATGACCTTCGAGGTGGAGGAGGTCTGGACGGCCGGCGAGCGCGCCGTGTGCCGCTGGACGCTGCGCTGGGGCGCCGGTCCGCAGGGCTTCGTGCGCGGGGTGAACGTGACCCGCCTGGAAGGCGGCCTGATCGCCGAGAGCTTCGGCTACATCAAGGGCTGACGCACACCGAAGAGGGGGCACGGGCCGGATATCC
>NZ_JBHWBP010000352.1:0-7968 GCF_042735575.1 Streptomyces sp. NPDC059564
GCCTCGAAGTCCCCTCGTGTCAGGCCGGAAGCGCGCCCGAGGCCAGCCGGGCCCGCAGAACACCCGCCAGGGCCTCCGGGAACTCCACCGGGTCCACCGGAAGGGTGACCGCGGCGTCCGCGCGGCTCCAGGTGGCCAGCCAGGCGTCCTGGGGGCGCCCCATCAGCAGCAGCACCGGGGGACACCGGAAGATTTCGTCCTTGATCTGCCGGCACACGCCCATGCCCCCCGCCGGAACCGCCTCGCCGTCCAGCACGCACGCGTCGATGCCGCCCGCGTCCAGCTCCTTGAGGACCGCCGGAAGCGTCGCGCACTCCAGGAACTCCACCGGCGGCAGGTCCGCCGCCGGCCTGCGCCCGGCCGCAAGCCGCACCTGCTCCCGGGTGCCCGCGTCGTCGCTGTAGACCAGAACCCGCGCAGTCGCCCGCATTTCGTTCCTCCACGTGTCCGTGAATCACGCTGATGATGCGCGGGATGCTACTCCGTCGGACCGTCCGTCAACATCGGTTCCGCAAGCCTCGCGCGCGACACGGGCGGGGTGATCTGATGGGCCGTTCGGGCCTTGCACACCCCCCTGACACTCCGAACGGCACCCCCCGGGGTGAGGGCGGGATAAGCGACCGACATAATGTCGGTCGTGGCGACAGCAACGACAGTAGATACCGGGCACGCGCACCCGACGGTCAACCGGCCGAACCTCGTCAGCGTCGGAACCATCATCTGGTTGAGTTCCGAGCTGATGTTCTTCGCGGCCCTCTTCGCGATGTACTTCACCCTGCGATCCGTGACGGGCGCCGAGTACTGGACAGAACAGGCTTCGGCCTTGAACCTGCCCTTCTCGGCGACGAACACCACGATCCTGGTGCTCTCCTCGCTCACCTGCCAGCTCGGCGTATTCGCCGCCGAGCGCGGTGATGTGAAGAAGCTCCGGACGTGGTTCATCATCACGTTCGTCATGGGTGCGATCTTCATTGGCGGCCAGGTGTTCGAGTACACCGAGCTGGTCAAGCACGAGGGCATGTCTCTCTCGTCCGGCCCGTACGGATCGGTGTTCTACCTGACCACCGGCTTCCACGGCATGCACGTGACGGGCGGTCTCATCGCCTTCCTGCTGGTCCTCGGCCGGACGTACGCGGCCAAGAGGTTCACCCACGAACAGGCCACGTCGGCCATCGTCGTGTCCTACTACTGGCACTTCGTCGATGTCGTCTGGATCGGCCTCTTCGCGACGATCTACCTGATCAAGTAGCGAACACGTCGCCGGGCCCGACCCGGCACTCCATCCAGAAACACCGACGCAGAAGATCCTGACACCGGGGTAATCCGTGAAAAAGCTCTCCGCACGACGACGCCATCCGCTGGCGGCGGTCGTCGTTCTACTCTTCGCGCTGGCGGTCACTGGGGGGCTGTACGCCGCCTTCGCGCCCGCGGGCAATGCGCAGGCCGACGAAACCGCCCAGTCCCTCGCCATCGAGGAGGGCAAGAAGCTCTACGCCGTGGGCTGCGCAAGCTGCCACGGAACCGGCGGTCAGGGTTCCACTGACGGCCCCAGCCTGGTCGGCGTCGGCTCCGCGGCCGTCGACTTCCAGGTGAGCTCGGGCCGCATGCCCGCCCAGCAGCCCGGCGCCCAGGTGCCGAAGAAGCCGAACATCTACTCCCAGGCCCAGATCGACCAGCTCGCGGCGTACATCGCGTCCCTCGGTGCCGGCCCGATCACGCCGACCGAGAAGCAGTACGACCCGGCCGGTGCCGACATCGCCGCTGGTGGTGAGCTCTTCCGCAACAACTGCGCGCAGTGCCACAACTTCACCGGCGAGGGCGGCGCGCTGACGAACGGCAAGTACGCCCCCAACCTCGAGGGCGTCGAGCCGAAGCACATCTACGAGGCCATGCTCACCGGCCCGCAGAACATGCCCTCCTTCCCGGACAGCACCATGCCGGAGAAGCAGAAGAAGGACATCATCGCGTACCTCCAGAACGTCAACGGCGATAAGTCGACCAGCCCCGGTGGCCTCAAGCTCGGTGGCCTCGGCCCCGTTTCCGAGGGTCTGTTCGGCTGGATCTTCGGTCTGGGTGCGCTGATCGCTGTCGCCGTCTGGGTCGCGGCCCACACCGCTAAGGCCAAGAAGTCATGAGTAGCCAAGACATTCCCGAAGAGAAGCACCTGCCGAGCGAGCAGGGCGACGCCCACCACGGTGGCGTAGCGGTCGCGGACGATCCGTTCGCGGACCCGGGCCTTCCGGTCCACAAGCCGCGCATCCAGGACATCGACGAGCGGGCCGCGAAGCGGTCCGAGCGTACGGTGGCGATGCTGTTCACGCTGTCGATGCTGGCCACGATCGGCTTCATCGCCTCCTACGTGACCTTCCCGGTCGACAAGATCGTCTACATCTTCCCCATCGGGAAGGTGAGCGCGCTGAACTTCGCGCTCGGTCTGACGCTGGGTACGGCCCTCTTCTGCATCGGCGCGGGCGCGGTCCACTGGGCCCGCACCCTGATGTCCGACGTCGAGGTCGCCGACGACCGCCACGAGATCGCGGCGCCGCCGGAGGTCAAGGCCAAGGTCCTGCAGGACTTCGCCGACGGTGCGAACGAGTCCGGCATCGGCCGCCGCCCGCTGATCCGCAACACGATGCTCGGCGCGCTGGCCATGCTGCCGCTGTCCGCCGTCGTGATCCTGCGCGACCTGGGCCCGCTGCCCGAGGAGAAGCTGCGCAAGACCCTGTGGTCCAAGGGCAAGCTGCTGATCAACGACAACACCAACGAGCCGCTCCGTCCCGAGGACGTGCTCGTCGGTTCGCTGACCTTCGCCCGGCCGGAAGGCCTGGAGGAGGAGCAGCACGACTTCCAGACGCAGATCGCCAAGGCTGCCCTGATGATCGTCCGCATCAAGCCGGGGGACATCAAGGACAAGCAGGAGCTGGAGTGGTCCCACGAGGGGATCGTGGCCTTCTCCAAGATCTGCACCCACGTCGGCTGCCCCATCAGCCTGTACGAGCAGCAGACGCACCACGTGCTCTGCCCGTGCCACCAGTCCACCTTCGACCTCTCCGACGGCGCCCGAGTCATCTTCGGCCCGGCCGGTCACGCGCTTCCGCAGCTGCGGATCGGCGTCAATGACGAAGGCTTCCTCGAGGCGCACGGCGACTTCGAAGAGCCCGTCGGTCCTGCTTTCTGGGAGCGCGGATGAGCACTGCCACTGATTCCAAGACGGCGCGCAAAGCGCCGGCCGGCGAGCGCGTAGCGGACTGGGCGGACGGCCGCCTGGGCATCTACAGCCTGGCCAAGTCCAACATGCGCAAGATCTTCCCGGACCACTGGTCCTTCATGCTGGGTGAGATCTGCCTCTACAGCTTCATCATCATCATCCTCACGGGTGTGTACCTGACGCTGTTCTTCCACCCGAGCATGAACGAGGTCGTGTACCACGGCTCGTACGTGCCGATGCAGGGCGTCCAGATGTCCGAGGCCTTCGCCTCGACCCTGGACATCAGCTTCGACGTCCGCGGCGGTCTGCTCATCCGGCAGATCCACCACTGGGCGGCGCTGATCTTCGTCGCGGCCATGGTCGTGCACATGATGCGCGTCTTCTTCACCGGTGCGTTCCGCAAGCCGCGTGAGGTCAACTGGATCTTCGGCTTCCTGCTGCTGGTCCTCGGCATGTTCACCGGTTTCACCGGTTACTCGCTGCCGGACGACCTGCTCTCGGGTACCGGTGTCCGCTTCATGCAGGGCGCCATCCTGTCCGTCCCGGTCGTCGGCACGTACCTGTCGATGTTCCTGTTCGGCGGGGAGTTCCCCGGCGGCGACTTCGTCGCGCGGTTCTACTCGGTGCACATCCTGCTGCTGCCCGGCATCATGATGGGCCTGCTGGTGGCCCACCTGATCCTGGTCTTCTACCACAAGCACACCCAGTTCGCGGGTCCCGGCAAGACGAACAACAACGTCGTCGGCATGCCGCTGCTGCCGGTCTACATGGCCAAGGCCGGAGGCTTCTTCTTCCTGGTCTTCGGTGTCATCGCGGCCATCGCGGCGCTCGCCTCGATCAACCCGATCTGGGCGCTCGGCCCGTACCGTCCGGACCACGTGTCCACCGGTGCGCAGCCCGACTGGTACATGGGTATGCCGGAAGGCCTCATCCGAGCCATGCCGGGCTGGGAGATCAACCTGTGGGGCCACACGCTCGTCCTGGGCGTGTTCATCCCGCTGCTGCTCTTCCCGCTGGTCCTGGGCGCCATCGCCGTGTGGCCGTTCATCGAGTCCTGGGTCACCGGCGACAAGCGCGAGCACCACATCCTGGACCGCCCGCGCAACGTCCCGACCCGTACGGCCTTCGGTGCCGCCTGGATCGCGGAGTACATCGTGCTCCTCATCGGCGGCGGCAACGACATGTTCGCCCAGTACTTCCACCTGTCGATCAACTCGATCACGTGGTTCGTCCGGATCGGCTTCTTCGTCGTCCCGGTCCTCGTCTTCATCGCCACCAAGCGCGTCTGCCTCGGCCTCCAGCGCCGGGACCACGACAAGGTGCTGCACGGTCGCGAGACCGGCATCATCAAGCGCCTGCCGCACGGTGAGTTCGTCGAGGTCCACGAGCCGCTCCCGCAGGGCCAGCTGCACACCCTCACCTCGCACGAGCAGTACGCGCCGGTCGAGATCGGCCCGACGGTCGACGAGAACGGTGTCGAGCGCAAGGTGAAGGCCGGCGAGAAGCTGCGCGCGAAGCTCAGCAAGGGCTTCTACGCGGAGAACAACCAGATTCCGAAGCCCACGGTGGAGGAGTACAAGGAGATCCAGAGCGGCCACGGCCACCACTGATCTCGTGTAGGACCGTTTGAGGGATCGGTTCCGGCCAATCCCGGTGTCGCCACGGTAAGAGCCCCGTCCAGTGTCTGGACGGGGCTCTTTGCCGTCTCCGGGGCTGGATAGGCTGAGGTCGTTAGCCTTTTCGACGTGGACCCACAGGAGCGGACCATGAACGTTGTGACCCCGGCAGGCGGCGACAGCGTGGCGGCCCGTGGCTGGCCGGGCCTCCTCGACGCCCTGCTGACCGGCCAGGACCTCCGTGCGGACGACACCGCCTGGGCCATGGACCGGATCATGCTCGGCGAGGCCACGAACGCGCAGATCGCCGCCTTCATGGTCGCGCTGCGGGCCAAGGGCGAGACCGTCGCGGAGATCAACGGCATGGTGCGTGCCATGTACGAACACGCCAATCTGATCGAGGTTCCGGGCCGGACGGTGGACATCGTCGGCACCGGCGGCGACGGCGCCAAGACGGTCAACATCTCGACGATGTCGGCGATCGTGGTGGCCGGTACGGGCGCCAAGGTGGTCAAGCACGGCAACCGGGCCGCGTCCTCGGCCAGCGGCTCCTCGGACGTCCTGGAGAAGCTCGGCGTCAACCTCGACCTGCCCCCGGCCCGGGTGGTGGAGGTCGTCGAGGCGGCGGGCATCACCTTCTGCTTCGCCGTGAAGTTCCACCCGGCGCTGCGGCACGTGGCGGCGGCCCGCAAGGAGCTGGGCATCCGGACCACCTTCAACTTCCTGGGTCCGCTGACCAACCCGGCCAAGGTCCGGGCCCAGGCGACCGGCGTCGCCGACCCCCGGGTGGCCCCGATCGTGGCCGGGGTCCTCGCGGAGCGGGGCTCCTCGGCCCTCGTGTTCCGCGGCGACGACGGGCTCGACGAGCTGACCACGACCGCCACCTCCCGGGTCTGGTGGGTCCGCGAGGGCACCGTCACCGAGCTGCCGTTCGACCCGCGTGACGTCGGGATCCCGCTGGTCGACGTCGGAGAGCTGCGCGGCGGCGACCCCTCGTACAACGCGGACGTGGCCCGGCGGCTGCTGGCGGGGGAGACGGGGCCGGTGCGCGACGCCGTCCTGCTGAACTCGGCGGCGGCGCTGGTGGCGCTGGATCCGGGCACCGGGTCGCTGGAGGAGCAGCTGGCGGCCGGCATCGCCCGTGCGGCCGAGTCGGTCGACTCGGGCGCGGCCCGTGCGGCCCTGGAGCGCTGGGCGGCGGCCAGCCAGGCCTGACATGCCTCCGCACGCCCGGCCCCGGTCCACGATGTGGACCGGGGTCTTGTGCGTGGGGGATCTTGTGGCAGGATGCTGCTCAGGTCACGAGTGACAGCGTTTTGGCCCCGGCTCGCTGTCCGGCAACCCTCCTTCCGTGGCGGGGTGCCCCGGGTGATGACCAGGTCGTAGGCAGCGAGGTCTACGGCAAGCGCGGATCCCTCGATACCAGGGGTCCTGGGTCTTCGAGGAGCTTTTTCCGTGAGCAAGCGAATGCGATAGGGCGACTCCGCCCCTTCTTCACCCCTCGGACAGGGTCGCTCAGGCGTACCCCCACATCGTTCCGAGGCTCTTCCCGTACCCCTGTGGCCGGCCGCCGAGCCGTACCCGCGTACGGGCACACCGAAGCCATTCAGCCCTGCCTGCCGGGAGACACCGCCATGTCCGCATTCCTGAACGCCACCGACGCCGCCGCCACCACCGCCGTCGACCCCGCCTGTGCCGCGCCGCTGCCGGTGCTCGGCCGGGACGTCACCGTCCCGCTCGTCACCGGCGGCGAGGTCACCTACGCCGCCCTCGACTACGCGGCCAGCGCCCCGGCGCTGCAGCGGGTCTGGGACGACGTGGCCGCGTACGCCCCGTACTACGGCAGCGTCCACCGCGGCGCCGGGTACCTCTCGCAGCTGTCCACCGACCTGTTCGAGCAGAGCCGCGTCACGGTCGCCGAGTTCCTGGACTGCCGCCCCGGCGACCAGGTGGTCTTCACCCGGTCGACGACCGACTCGCTGAACCTGCTCGCCGCCGTCCTCCCGGCCGGCTGCCAGGTCTTCGTCTTCGAGACCGAGCACCACGCCTCGCTGCTGCCGTGGACGGACGCGCAGGTCAGCTACCTCAACGCCCCCCGCACCCCGGACGAGGCCGTCGCCACCCTGGAGCGGGCGCTGGCCGACCGCGAGCCTTACGGCCCGGCCCTGGTCTGCGTCACCGGCGCCTCCAACGTCACCGGCGAGCTGTGGCCGGTCAAGGAGCTCGCCGCAGCCGCGCACGCCCACGGCGCGCGGATCGTGCTGGACGCCGCCCAGCTGGCCCCGCACCACCCCGTCTCGGTGCGGGACCTGGACGTGGACTGGGTCGCCTTCTCCGGGCACAAGCTCTACGCGCCCTTCGGCTCGGGCGTCCTCGCCGGGCGCGCCGACTGGCTCCAGGAGGCCGAGCCGTACCTCGCCGGCGGCGGCGCCTCCCGCAAGGTCACGCGACGCGTCGGCGGGGAGGATGCCGGCGGCGTCGACGTCGAGTGGCACACCACCGCCGCCCGCCACGAGGCCGGCTCCCCGAACGTCATCGGCGTCTACTCCATCGCCTCGGCCTGCCGGGCGCTGGAGGAGGCCGGGTTCGAGAACCTCGTCGCCCGCGAACGCCACCTCATCGCCAAGGTCCGCGAAGGCCTGGCCGAGGTCCCGGCGGTCCGCGTCCTGTCCCTGTTCGGGGACGACGCCCCGCGGGTGGGCGTCATCTCCTTCGTGGTCGACGGCTGGAACAGCTCCCACTTCGCCGCCGCACTGTCCGCCGAGTACGGAATCGGCGTCCGCGACGGCCTGTTCTGCGCCCACCCGCTGGTGCGCACCCTGCTCGGCAGCGAGCCGCAGGCCCAGGGCGAGTGCGGGGCGCCGGAGGCGGCGCCGGGCGAACGCTCGCTGAACGCGATCCGCGTCAGCTTCGGCGCGGGCACCCCCGACGAGCACGTCGAGCGCTTCGTCCGCGCGGTGAAGGAACTCGTCGCGGACGGCGCCAAGTGGCAGTACCACACCGAGGACGGCCGCTGCGTGCCCACTTCTTGACGCGCGGGGCCGCTTGCGTGGCCGGTCCCGGCGGTTGTCCGCGGGGCGTGTGCCGCTGCGCGGAGCGGTCCCCTACCCGCCCTTCCACCGTTCCCCGGGCTTCGCCTGGACC
>NZ_JBHWBP010000353.1:0-7963 GCF_042735575.1 Streptomyces sp. NPDC059564
CACTGCCGACAGAGTCCTGGCCACCGTGCTCTACCGGCGCAAACTCGGAACCCGAGACCTGATCGCCCAGCTCTTCGGCGTCAACGGCAGCACCATCACCAGGGCCGTTCAGCACGTCCAGCCCCTCCTTGCCGAGTACGGCCACACCAGGTTCCGCACACCCGCCGACGTCGCCGCGTTCGTCACCAACAACAGCCCCACGGAGATCAAGTCGGCATGTTGATTCTCTGCGAGCCCTAAGGTGCAATAAGCTGGTTATTGAAATGGCTGAAATCTGGCGCGCGTTGATCAGTTGTCGGTTAGTCGAATTTCCCAGTGTTAGGCCAATGGCGGCTTGAGCGCCCGTACGAAAACGAAATGAAGCCCCCTTGGAGGTACCCTAGGGGGCTTCATTGAACCGGTCTAACGTGTGGGCGAATCTATTACCCACACCTCAGCCTGAATCGTGATGGTATTTTTCGCTCTCAGTGATTACTTAGGAGGGGAGCTGGCGCGGCAAGTTCCTGGAGGCCAAGGTCCTGCGCACGGACCGGGGTCGACAGGGCAATTTTCGGGGATAGTGCGTGCACACCAGTCACATACTACCGTCGCACCCGCCCCAGCTGCCTGCAGGTCTCTGGCTGCATCTCTTGCAACCTCAAGCCAATTTACCTCTGTGACTGCTATAGGTGTGCGCTCAGCGAGTTGCTTGCTGCCCCATAGGCTGAGTCCCGTGATTTTCCGAATTGCGTGAACTACCTCGATTTTCCCACTGCCAACTTCTTGCAGAATAGCTCGAAATCCCGGCTCCTCCATCTAATCCTCCTCGAAGTGGATTCTTGGAATTCGATTTAGCCTCTCTGGGTCGCCATGAGGCTTTAATGGAATTTGATCTCTAGTTGGGAAGTCTGGAGATCGACTCCTGTGAGTTTGCTGAATGGTGGCCCTGCTGGATACTGGCTGGGTCGACTATCTGGGTCCTCCTGTTGAGTTGTAGGTGGTGCCATACCGGATGGTCGTTCCGTCTCTTAGTACAATCATGGACGACCTTTGTGGTGAGCCCATTCCTGTAAGCCTATCTACATTTTTCATATCTTCTACACTCGCATAGGGGTATGTGGGGTGTGAGTGATATATCCACATTCTATCTGCCTGCATGGGCCCCATTGGTGTGGAGTGAGCGCCTCCTGAGTAGAGATAGTACTGCCCCCCGCCGCCGTTGGCCTTTGGTCCGTACTGGTAGACGAGCCCCCACTCGGTGTTGGTTGCGTTAGTTAGTGCCGCCATCTCTGCCGGGGACAGACGGCCTGATACAGGAATCCCATCCCCCCCAGGATGTTTCATCATGCCGCGTAGCAGGAATGGGGTTTCGCTGGCTTCGTAGGCGATGCCGATCCCTCTGGCCAGTTGGGATGCGCCTGAAGACTCAGGGGCGACTGGGCCGTAAGGGAGCGAGCCGACGGCCCCTCCTGCTTGGTATCCCATCCCATAGGCGGCAGTGTCGGCGTTGACATTATAGTCTTTTACTGCATCTTTTCGGATTCCATCGCCCCAGCATTCGACCTCGCCGAACAACTTGAATGCTTGGCATCCGAATGTCAGGCCGTCTGCGACTCCGGCTATGAATCCGGCGGCGAGGTCTCTGTCGTTGCCCATGGGCTGGTTGACCCAGTGGCTTTTGCATGAGGCGCGGTTGCAGATGGTCTCTACATGTCCGTTGGGATTGGTGGCGTTCTTGACCGGGGGGTTTGATCGGTGGCTGCTGGTGGGGCTTGGTGTGGGGAGGGTGCCGCCAGTGCAGTACCAGCCGCATCTCCCGGGGGCCGGGCGGACTGTGCCGTAGGCGCTGTTCCAGGTCCCATGGCTGGCGCTGTAGTTTCCTGCGGCTTCGGGGGCTCGGTTGGGGGCGGCTTCGAAGCCGCCGTCGTTCATTCCTTCGAAGTATTTGAGGCCGGACGGGTCCGCGTTGCCGATGGGGTTGGCGTTGGAGTAGGTGTACCCGTTCATCTGGAGCGGGTCGGTGATGTCGATGATGGGGTCGACGGAGATGAAGCGGCCGGTGGTGGATTCGTATTCGCGGGCGCCGATGTGGGTCAGGCTGGTGTTGGTGTCGTCTATGCCGGTGCCGAGGAAGCCGCGGTTGCCGGGCCAGTTTCCGGGCTGGGTGCCGCGGGGGTTGCCGTAGGGGTCGGACTTGCGGCGGGTGACCGTCTGGCCGGTGTTCTGGTCGACGGTGGTGGTGGCAGTGCCGTGGTGGTCGGCGAGTTGGACGCTGAGCTGGTGGTTGGTGGCCTTGCCGCTGGTGCGGCGGACGGTCGTGGCGCCGGGGCCGCTGTAGTAGCGGACGGCGTCGAGGGCCTGGCCTGCCTTGTTGACGGTGACCTCGGCTTCGCCGAGATAGAGGGTGCGGGAGCTTCCGGTTTCCTCAATGAGGCGGTTGCCGCCGGCGTCGTAGATGTAGGTGGTGGTGTTGTCGAAGGTGAACTGCTGGGGTCCGGTGGTGTTGCAGGACCACAGCTGGAGGTCGCTGCCGTCGGCGGCGTTGTTGGGGACGTCGACGCACTGGTTGGTGGCCGGGTTGTTGAGGGATTTGTCGCTGGCGCGGTAGACGAACTTCTGCTTGTCGCTGCCGTCGCAGGTGGCCAGGATCAGCTTGGTGCCGCTGGTGGTCAGGCATTTGTCCAGGGCGCGGACGGTGTTGCCGGTCAGGCGCCACTGCTGGGCCTTGCTCTTGTTGCAGGGGTAGATCTGGACCGGGGTGCCGTCGGTGGTACTGCCGCTTTCGACGTCGATGCACTTGCCGGAGGCTCCGATGACGGAGACGGCTCCGATGCCGGGGCTGGTGGCGGAGGTGATCTTGCCCCGGCGGTCCCAGTTCAGGGTCTGGGTGTCACCGTCGATACGCCGGGTCTTGGTGTTGCCGGACGCGTCGTAGGTGTAGTCGGTGAGCGAGGTGACCGTGGAGCCCGGATTCCGGGTGGTCTTCTCAGCCTTCGCCAGGGCGTGGGGCTGGGTCTTCACTGGCGGCTGGGCGCCGCCGGCGATGGTGACGCCGTAGGTGTAGGTGGTCTCGTCGTCCAGCGCCGGGTTGGTGAGGTCGTGGTTGATCAGCTTGGTGCGGTTGCCGATCGTGTCGAACTGGTATTCCTGCCAGAAACCGTCACCGTCCGGACCTGCAGTGAGGTCGGTCAGGGTGGGGCCGGTGCAGGCCGCGGTCTTGCCGGTCCAGGCCTTGGTGAGCTGGCCCATCGGGTCGTAGGCGAAGCACTGGCGGTCCTCACGTCCGCCGGGCTGGGAGTCAGTGATGGAGGTGATGGTGCCGGCCGGGTCGTAGGCGTAGGAGACGTCGCTGATCCGGTTCGGGCCGGTCTCCCGGTCGCTGACCTGATTGGTCACCTGACCGGTGTTCGGGTTGTACTGCGTGCTGGTCCACACCCGGTTCGGGGCGTTCCCCGAAGCGGTGCGAAGGACTTCGCCGAACGGGCTGTATTTGACGTCGGCGGTGTACCAGGACAGGCCCGAGACGCTCTGCGGCATGCCGTCGGTGTTGTAGCGGGTGACCAGCTTCTCCGCTGCCAGGCCGCCCGGGGTGGCCGGGAGGGTGGTCGACTGAACCTTGCCGGTCGGGGTGTAGGCGGTGTTGTAGGCGTAGGTGCCGGCCAGGCCCTTCGTCGCGGGGACGTCCGGGATCGTGATCTTCGATCCGGTCGGCTTGTACTCGGCGTCGTACCCGGTGACCTCGCTGGTGTATGCGGCGCCGTTCTCGTAGCGGGTGGAGGCGACGGGCTGACCCTTCGCACCCGGCAGGGTGTCGAAGGTGAAGGACGCGACGAGCGGGCCGTCGGCAGCGTCGTCACGCAGCGCGGTCGCCCGGCCCAGAGAGTCGTACGTCGTCCACTGGGTGCGGCCGCTGGAGTCCTTGGTCCAGATCAGCTGGTCGAGGGTGTTGAACCCGGATGAGGAAGTGCCCGTGTCGGGGTCGGTGGAGCTGGTCTTGCGTCCGCGGGCGTCGTAGCTGTAGGTCCACTGGTTGCCGGCGGGGTCGGTGACCTTGGCCAGGTTCCCTCGGGGGTCGTAGGCGTAGGTGGTCTTGTTGAAGGTGGTGAGGTCGGTGGCGGTGTAGTTCCGGATCTCGGTGGGGCGGTTGAGGGCGTCGGTCCAGGTCTCTGCCGCACGGCTGCCCCTGAGGGGCGTGGTGCCGTCGGGGGAGAGTGAGGTGCGGGTTCGGGTCCAGTCGCCTCCGTACTCGGTGGTGGCCGAGTACTGGGCCACGTCCGAGTGCAGGGTCGTGGTGCGGATGGTGCGGCCGAGCCCGTCGTAGGCCGTCTCGGTGGAGTTGGGTACCTGGAAGACGCTCTCCGGGACGAAGATCTTCTTCGCCGGCGCCCCTTCCGCGTAGTAAGCGCTGTTGGTGCGGCGGACCGTGCCGTTCGCGCTGTACAGGGTGTCCGTGATCAGGCGGCCGCCGCCCAGCGCATCGGCCTGCGTCTGGCGCGGGCGCAGCAGACCGTCGTAGATGGCGACGCTCTGTGTGTAGGTGCCGTCGTCCTTGAGGGTGCTGCTGGTGATCGCCGGGGCTTCGTGCTCGGAGATCTGGTAGCTGAAGGTGACGGCGGCCTTGTCCGTACCGGGCTTCTGGGAGGGCTTCCAGACGGCGGTGGAGCGTCCGAGGCTGTCGTAGTTGGATGTGACCTTGCGTCCGTTGGCGTCTGTGGCCTCCAGGACGCTGCCTCGGCCTGGATCGACCGTGACGGTCGAGGTGTGCCCGAGGGCGTTGGTCTTCGTCACGGTGAACGCAGGACCGGATGCCGGCGCGAAGGCTGTGGATGACGTGTTGCCGGCGGCGTCGTAGGTCTTCACGCCGCGGCCGAGAGCGTCGTACTCGGTGCGGGCGCTGATGATCCAGCCGGTGCCCGCCGCGTCGAGGGTGTCGGTCTGGAAAACCAGCCCCTTCGTCGGCGCGGTCCCGAAGGAGTTCAGGGCATCGTAGGAGGTACGGGAGTCTGTGAGAACGGTGCCGGTCGCGCTCTGCGCACAGTCACCCAGGGTCTTTCGGACCCTCTGCGGCAGACCGATCAGGTTCTGGCCGGTGTTGTGGACGTAGCTGGTGGTGATGCAGTTCTGCTCAACGGTGGCCCAGCCCGATCCGTTGTTCGACAGTACTTCGGTCTGCGCGGTGAGAGGCAGGCCGTAGGTCGTGTCGTAGGTGTTGCGGGTGCGGACCATGCGAGACTTGCCGCCGCTGATGTTGTTGATCTCGTCCGTGCGCGCAGTGCTGCCTCGGAAGGCCTCCAGAGGGGTGTTGCCGTCCCGTGGCCTACTTGCCGTCTTCTGGCTTGAGGGCCAGGTCAGCATGCGGGAGAGGACGCTGCCGCCTGCCC
Source organism: Streptomyces sp. NPDC059564 (assembly GCF_042735575.1). Taxonomy (NCBI): domain Bacteria; kingdom Bacillati; phylum Actinomycetota; class Actinomycetes; order Kitasatosporales; family Streptomycetaceae; genus Streptomyces; species Streptomyces sp. NPDC059564. The sequence goes on from NZ_JBHWBP010000353.1 coordinate 5,361, forward strand.
GGGTGTAGGTGATGGTCTCGGCGACGGCGCCCTGGTACTGGCGGAGGTCCTCGCCGAGGTCTTCGGTGTTGGCGGAGTCCTTGATGGTGATCTTTGGGCGGCCGGCGTCCCCGGACATGCCGCGGAAGTACCGAGTGCGGGTCTGAGACTGCTCGGTTGCGTCGCTCTTGCCCGCGTTGGCCGTGACGCCCTTGTTCGCCACAACGCTTGCGTAGCCGCGCCATTCGTTGAAGGTGCGCCGTTCGGGCTTGGAGAACTCGTCGGTGTCCTTGGCCCAGGCGGCGTCGCCTTCGTAGGTGTAGCTGGTGGTGACGTCAGGCTGGCGGGCGACGCGGTCCTTCTCGGTGACCTTGTCGACGACGTACTTGTTGAACCACTCCAGCGGCGGCGTCTCCAGCTCACTGTCCGGGGACCAGCGGACGGGGAAGCAGCGGGTGGTGTTCTCCTCCGGCTTCGGGTGCGCTCCGCCGACAGGGCAGGGTGCGGAGTAGTCGACAGATACCTCGCCGCCGGTCTCAGTGCGGATGGTCTCCATGCGCAGACGGTCGAAGTCCGGGGTCGCGTCGGTGGCACTGGCCGCGACGCGGTTAGGCATGTCCTGGACATTGGGCAGGAAGGACACCGGCGGGAGCGAGATGCTCTCCTGATTGCCCGCGCCGTCCTTGGTGGTGCCGTAGCCGGTGCGGGTGATGGACTCAAGCCACAGCGGCGGGTGCGTGTCCGTGCGCTGCCTGGGGAACGACTGCGCGAGCGTCCACCGGTCCACCAGAGACAGGGCAGTGGAACCCGCAGTGCGCTGGCCGTAGGTAGTGACAGCGGTCAGCCGCTTACGCGACCAGAACGTCGGCGCACCGCTGTAGCAGTCCTTGGCATCCGCCTTGCAGTTCAGCGTGGAGGGCGTGTCCCACCAGGGCTGCTTGTCACCGTAGTTGTTGCCCTCGAACTCAGCATCCGAGCACTGGGTGGTGCCTTCCTTGATGCACCGTTCCGCGACGGCGAACTCGACCTTGCCCGCCGGAGCCCCGGAGAGGTTGTCGCTGCGCAGACCGTAGGTGATCTGCTTCGGGTACCCAGACCGGGTGTAGGAGACAGCTTCCTTGTACTTGCCGTTCTTGGCGTAGCGGTTGGTCTCCTTGGCCCAGTCGATGATCATGGCGTTGCCGTGGACGTCCTCGACGTAGTCGAGATTCCACCGCCAGGCCTGCTCGCAGGAGGAGGCGGCGAAGGAGGTCTGGTAGCAGGGCTCGCCAGGGTGGTTGCCGAAGACCGGCACCGTGAAGACCGAGTTGGTGACGGGGCGGCTGCCAGCGCCGTCGACGTCGTGGCGGCCGAAGAAGTAGCGGGTTCCGTCACGGGTGGTGACGACCCAGTATTCGCCGTCCTTCGCACCGTTGGCGATGCTGGGGTCCGTCTTGCGCTCGACCCGGGAGCCGTCGTCCGACGCCGGGACCCAGGCTCCGGTCGTGGTGTCGTGGACGAGCTCGGTTGCGGACCCGCCGAGGGACATCACGAGGTTGTCGCCGGCCCAGCACAAGTCGTTCTTCTTCTTGTCCGTGCTGTTGTCGTTGTTAGGAGCCGACGGGCTGGCCTTACGGTCGTCAGCGCACGAGCGGTACCGACGCTCGATGAAGCCCGGCTCGTAACCCCAGCCATCTCCGATCCAGGACGCCTGACCATTGGCCACGGACGTCCTGCCGTCGACAGCCTGGGACGAATACCCGAAGGCGATCTTCGGGGTGGGCCCCGCGGGTGCATCGGGTACGTCCAGCGGGTAGGACCAGGAGAATCCGCCGCCGCTGCCGCCCGCGGTCCAGGACCCGGAAGGCGACAGGGACGTGGCCTTGTAGGTACCGCCAGCACCCGAAGCGCCGTCGGAGGCGGCCAGGACCGTCGGCCCGCCGCTGCCGCCGGCCATGGTGCGCATGCCCTGGCTCGGCGCGGTCGCCGGGTCGATGGTCGCCCGGACGGTACCGGTCGCCGGGTCGTTCGTACTCGGAACGTCCTGGGCGACCGTGCACTCTGGCAGGTCCGGCGTCGTCAGGAAGCACTCGGGGAGCTGCTTGAGCTCCAGGCGGGTGGCCCACTCGGTGCCGTACAGGTCCTTGAACTTCTTGTAGTCCAGCTGGACATCCACCGGAGTCGAGCCTTCGGCGGGCGGTGTCACCTTGATGAGTGCGCCGTCGATGTTCGCGGCCTCCGTGGCCGTGCGCGTCTCGACCGCCACCGACCAAGTACCGGAAGGGGCGGGCGGGGTCGGGTTGGCCTCGGTGGGCGAGGCCTTGCCGATGCTGACGGGGAGCGTGCCCGCCTGGACGAGCTGGTCACCCGACAGGGCGACGCTGGCGGTGCCACCGGCCGGCGGTGTCACCTTCGACGGCTCGTACTCCGGCGGCGACTGGACCGGGGCCCCCGCCCAGCCCTCGAGCTTGGCGGCCTCGACCTTGTCGAGCTTGGCCTTCATGTCCTGCTGAAGGCCCGGCAGTTGGACACCGCTGCGGTCTCCTGGTGGCGCTGCCCAGGCCTGGATGGGCAGGAGTGTTGCGAGCAGCGCCACCGAGACGGTGATGCCGGTGCGCCCGGCGAGGCGCGCGCGTCTTGCGCGG
>NZ_JBHWBP010000354.1:0-7813 GCF_042735575.1 Streptomyces sp. NPDC059564
GTGCGTACCGTCTGCATCCCGGAGACCACCTCCAGCGCATTACCCGCAGCCTGCACCCCGCGCTGGTAGGCCGAGGTGAACTGCTGCAGCTCTCGGCGCATCCGGAGGAGCTGCTGCTGGCGGGCGCGGATCTCCTCCTCGACCGGGGCGGCCAGTTGCGCGGCCGCCACCTCGGGGGCCACGGCGTAACCGGTGCCGGGTTCCTCCGGGTCGGCGTGGACGAGCCGGGCCGCCAACAGCCGCTCCAGTGCGGCCGCCGTGTCCGCCGCGGCCAGGCCGAGGTCCTCGGCCACGGCCGCAGCATCGAGGCGGCGGTGCTCGGCCACCCACTGGTAGACCGCCCGATCCGCTTCTTCGCCGACTGAGACGTCCGATATCAACCCAGGAAGGTGCTCTTCTTCCACTTCATCCCCCATTCCTCTTACTGCCACGTAACTTTAGTGACAGGCAGGACTGGTAGTGCGGGAGCTCGGCGGCGGCCATGCTGAACGTGTCCCCGGACGCCGGCAGTCCCGTCGGAGTCCGGGGCCTCTTTCCGAGCCGACTGACCCGACTGACCAACGGAGTCCCCTGTGAAGCTGAAGCGCCTCGCCCTCACCGCCCTGACCGCGACCCTGCTCGCCGTGGGCGTCCCGGCCGTGGCCCATGCCGATACCACCCCGACGTTCGACCCGAATCGAGGCGCGGGAAGGTGCCGCTGGGTGACGGCCGAGGAGCTCCAGCAGCGGTACACGCCGGAAGAACTGGCCCTCATGAAGGAGAACGGCACTCTGCCGACCGGGCCGGTGCGGATCTGCTCCGGAGAGGGAACCGGCAACGGCTGGGGGCCGCTGCCCCCTCGCGACCGGATCCTCTGATGAGCCACCCACCAGCACACGGAGGCCAGCCATGACCACTCACCCCGCACCTCTGACCACGTTCACGGCTCGTGAGCGGGAACTCCTCGCCCATCTCGCGCAGGGGGCCACCGACCGCGCCATCGCCCGCCGCATGGAGCTGAGCCCCCACACCGTCGACACCTATCTGCGCCGCCTGCGCCACAAGACCGGTACGAGCAACCGCATCCAACTTGCCATCGTCGCCCACACCGCCCTGCACTCCCCGTGAGGGGGCCCCGGACCACGGTTACCGTGGCGAGCGCGCCGGGCCGCCCCGGCGTTGTGCCGGATCAGGGTGAACGGCGTCGGTGGACAGCGTGCGGCGGAGTCGTGGTGCTGTGCGAGGTGGACGGCCGGATGGCGGCCCGGTTTCCGACCGCGGTCGGTCGTCGCCGACGGGCCCGCCTTCCCCTGGGGTGCGGGCCCGCCCACGGTCAGGGCCGGTGAGGGCGAGGTGGTGCGGCGCAACCCGGCCCGCTGACCACAGGACTCGCCAGGTACCCACACGTCAGCAATCGCGCCGCCGTGCCAAGCCCACTTGCCGTGCTTCGTCGTCGGCCGACCTCCCGCATCCTGCTCCGGGCCGGCAGTGCTGTGCTCGTCAGGGGCCCAAGATTGGCAGGAGAAAGAGATATGGGCTGGCACGGATATCTGGCGCTGTGGTGCGCGGCATTCGGCACGATGGCACTGCTCGGATACGGAATGTCGCTGGCCGGGTTGACCCGGGCCCAGCGCACGGTCCGTGTCATGGGCCGGATCGAGCGGGTGCGGGAACCCCGGCACGGAAGCTCCCAGCACGACGGGATACCCGTGGTCGTCTCCTTCCACGACCCCTCCACCGGGCAGGAGTTCACCGTGACGAACGACGGTGAGCACGGCGACCGGATCAGCACGGCCTGGACGGGCCGGGAGATCGGCGTCCGCTACCCGCGCGGGAGACCGCACGCCTACCGGTTCACCCTCGACCTCTGGGCGAACCGGCACGGTCGCGCATGGCCGAACTCCGCGGTTTTCCTGCTCTATGCCGGGTTGGTGGCCCTCGCCACGACCGATTGGGGCTGGCCGTGGGCCCTGCTCGGCTTCGGCGTGCCCTGGACCGTGTCCGGCGCGTGCTACGTGCCCCAGAACGCACGCGCGGCGAGCCGCCGTATCGACGCGCTGACCTCTCGACCCCCTGTTCAGGGCCGTGTCGTCGCCGTCCTCACGGACACCAGCACCGACAGTGACGGCTACACCTCCACCAGCCACACGCCGGTCATCGCCTTCACCACCCACGAGGGCACGTCGGTCACCGCCTACTGCGCCGATGGGCTGCCGGACCCGACGAACTCGTACGGCCGGGACGTCACGATCCACTACACGCCCGACGACCCGGCCGTCTTCACCCTGGACCTCGCGTCCGAACACCGTTCCCGCACATCCGAGATCGCCTTCAGCCTGCTGGCCCTTGTCATCGGAGTGGCGGCGGTCGTCGTGGGAGCGGTCGGGCTCGGTCTGTAGCCGGGCGAGGCCGGTAGGGTCGTGGCCCGGTGGCCCCGACAGGGCTGGGTTGACACATGGGGGTCATGACACATGCCTACGCCTGAGCAAATCTGGGCGGACGCTGATCTTCCCGCGCGCCGGCTCGCCGGGGTGGCCCTCAATCCGTCCGCTCCGGAAGACGCCCTCTTGCGGCTCCTCGCCGACGGTCCACTGGCCGTACGGATGGTGCTGTGCCGGGACCGGATCCTGCCCGACGCGGTTGTCGACGCCGTGCTCGAGCACCCTGACACCCGCACCCGCAGCTTCTTCGCCCGCAACCCCCATGTCGATCCAGCCCAACGGGCACAACTGGTGGACGATCCGGAGTGGTTCGTCCGCGCCCACCTCGCCGATGCTCCCCGGGTGGTCGCCGGTGGTGCGCCCAGGCCGCTGCCCGACGAAGCTGCTGTGCGCATGATCAGTACGTACGAAGGCGAGCTCCTCCAGGGCACCTTCTACCGGCAGATCTCCACGGGGCTGCGCCGGTCCATGCCCACCCATCCGGTCGCGAAGGTCCGCTGCTGGGGGGTCGGCATGTGGGATCTGCTGCCCGCCGGCACCCAGGCCGCGCTGCTGGCAGACGCCGACGAGGACGTCAGGGAACGGGCGGAGAGGCATGCGCGATACGAGGATTCGGCGTGGGTGGAGCGCGAACTGCCTGCCCGGTCGTGTCACGCACGCTGGGACATGCTGCTGCACCGGGCCCTCAGCAGAACTGTCGTGAACAGCGTCCTCACCGCCCCGGTCACCGAGGGAGAACGGGCGGCGATCGCCTGCAACCCCAGCCTGCACGCCGACGTGGTGGTCCTCCTGGCCGGCGATCCGGACCCAGCGGTGCGCGAGAGGATCGCCCACCGCCCCGACCTCGGACCTGCCGAGCGCCGCGCCCTCGCCACGGACCCCGACCCCAAGGTGCGACTGGCCCTGTCCGTGCACCCCGAGCTGAGCGAGGGGGAACGGGCCGAGATCGACTACGAAGTCCCCATGAACGACTGCTTCCACTCGCATCCCGAGCCCTCCGTGCACCGAGACCCCCAGGACGTCCGCCGAGACGCGAACTCCAGCCACCCGCTCCTGCGCCGGAAGGCGGCCACGGACCACTACCTGCCGCCCGACCTCGTAGAACGCCTGGCCGATGACGACGATCTCGGCGTACGCGTACTGCTGGCCCAGAACCATCCGGACGCCCCGGCTTCACTGCTCCTGCGCAGCTTCCTGGAGTACGACGGCCACGAGCGCGCACACCTCACCACCCGGCCGAACTTCCCCACCACCGGCCTGGCCGCCTTCGCCGACCACCAGGACCCCGAGGTCCGCGCCCTGGCCGCCCGCGATCCCGAAACCGCGCCGGCAACCGTAGCGCGCCTCACCCGGGACCCGGACCCTGCCGTACGAGCCGCGCTGGCGCGCCACCCGAACCTTCCCCAACCCCGCCTGGCGGAACTCCTCGACGACGAGGAACTGGCCCACGAGGCCGCTGCGAACCCGGCATTGGATTCCGAGGTGATGCACCGACTGGTGACGATGCAGGGACAGCGGGAGTGACCGCTGCACCGTAGCCGGGCCAGCGCTGGGGGCAGGGTTCCAGCTGCTTTCTGGTTCAGCGTTCGGCGTCGGCTGCGTCGCCTTCCACGTGCCAGTTTGGATATCCTGCTTCCTTCATGCAGGTTTCCATGAATGTGCTCTTGGTTTGCGTCGGTGCTGTCGCGGTAGCCCTGTTGGCAGCCTTCCCAATATGGATCTGCGCTGTTGATTCAACCACCATCGGACGGCTGTGGCGCATGCCGCGACCTTTCCGAGGTCCGTTGTTCTCGTCCACATCCGGGACGACCCTGCCGTTGTGCGGGCGAGTGCAGGGGACTGCCTCTGCCTCGTTTCCGGGCAACGGGGAATGAACCTCTGTTGCAGGAGTCGCTTATTTTCAGTTAACGCCGCCGTCTGCGACCAGTCAATGAGAGGGCGGGTGATTCGGGTGCTCGCCAGCCAGGGGTGCGCCTGGAGCGCGTCGCCGCGAGTTGGGCGTCCGACGACCGTCCGGGGCTGGGACGTGTCCCGGTGGCCGGGCTGGTGGGGTGGCGGGACGATGAAGGCATCTCCCACGAGCCGAATGAGGCGATTGCGAGGTGTGACGATGAGGTTGCGACGTGCTGCGGCCTTGGCGGCGATGGCGCCGGTCACCGTGTTGAGTGTGTGGACGGCTCCGCCGGCTGCTGCGGCCAGCACGCACACCATCACCATGACCGGGACACTGACCGTTTCGGACGCGCCCAGTTTCCCGTCGAGCAGGACCACGAGAAGTACCCCGTTCACCAGGGAGGTCAGGCTGAGTCACGACAGGCCGGACCAGACTCTGACGGCAAATGCGTGCGTGGGTGGCGAATCCCGGGGTGAGGTCAGTGTTCAAGTCCACCTGAGGTCCGATGAGATGGTCGTGGTCAACCCTTCACTGAGGCTCTTCGAAGGGTCGGACTGTCTCTCCAACGACCTGGACGGGTCGACCCGGTTGATTGAACAGGGGTTCAAGCCGGGCGAGAGCCTGAACGGCTTTCGGATGTCAGTCAAGAACGGTGAGGTCGGCTCCGACGACTTCGCCCGGGTGAACTTCGACCTGGAGCACGAGGGCAGCAAGGGGATCGGCATCGGCAGGCCGGCCGAGCCGTCGAACGTAGTCGCCACGAGAGATCCCGCCGACCCCACCCGCGTGAATCTGGAGTGGTCGGACCCCGCGACCGACGAGACGCACTTCGAGATCTTCAACAGCACCCTCCGGCAAGCCAAGGGCGTCACGAAGGACACCACGTCGTTCGTCTGGACCGGCCTGCCGTTGGGCAAGCAGTGCTTCCAGGTACGGGCGGTCAACGCCGTCGGCGCGTCGGACTTCACTCCGGCGAACCCGAGGTCCGAGTGCGTCTGAGCTCCGGCCGGCAGGGGGCTCATGCCCAGCACCGGACAGGAACAGGGCCGGGGGCGCACGAGGACAGCGAGCGGCAAGGCCGTACTCTACAGACGGCAAGACCAGCCGCTGCTGATGCGGCGTAGCCGTCCGTCGCACGTGGGCGGTCCAGTTCGTATCGGGTGCCCGACGAATGACCAGGAGGTTGACCGGTGATCGCTCTGACCGCAGTCGGAGGGGTGGCCCTGGTTGAACTGGGCATGGCCCTGACTCCGGGGCCGAACATGATTCACCTCGCCTCTCGCGCGATCACCCAAGGCCGCAGGGCGGGCCTGGTCAGTCTGAGTGGGACCGCCGTGGGATTCGTGTGCTACCTGCTGGCCGCGGCTGCGGGCCTGTCGGCGTTGTTCGCTGCCGTGCCGGTGGCGTTCATGGTGGTCAAGCTCGCTGGGGCCGCCTATCTGGCCTACCTCGCATGGGGCATGCTCAAGCCCGGCGGCCGCTCGCCCTTCACCCCGGCCCAAGACCTGACTCCGGTCTCTGACGCCCGCCTGTTCTCGATGGGGCTGCTGACGAACCTGCTCAACCCCAAAATCGCTCTCATGTATGCCGCCCTCCTGCCCCAGTTCTTGGACCCGCAGGCAGGTCCGTCCTGGGGGCAACTGCTCCAGCTCGGTGGGGTGCAGATCATCGTGGGGATCTCGGTGAACGCTCTGATCATGCTGGGCGCAGCGCGCGTGTCGGGGTTCCTGGCCGCCCGTCCTCGTGCCATGACCGCCCAGCGGTTCACGGCAGGGGGCCTGCTCGGCGTCTTCGCGCTGCGCACCGCGCTGTCCCGTACCCCTGTCTCCACCTGACCCGGTTCGCGTCACTGTTACGCCAGACTTGGGCCCCGTCACTCGCTCCCCGGGGCCGTCTTGTCGGTGGCCCTCGTCTCATGAGACACATCAACGTCCGGAGAACGACGGGCACCGGGCCCTCGTCGAAGTGCTCTCCGCCGCCCAGCCCACCTTGGCCGAACCGTTGTCTGCGGATGTGGACCGGCCACACCGAGCCCGGTGTCAGTCGTCGGTGGCCTGGTAGAGCGTGGTCCAGAAGTCGTGGATGAGGCGGGCCGAGTCCGGGGTGGACATCCCGACCTGGGTGAGCAGGATTCCGGTGAGCTGGTTGTCCGGGTCGGCGTAGGCGGTGGTGCCGGTACCGCCGTCCCAGCCGAACTGGCCGGTGGGCGCGTAGTCGCCGCGATGGGTGCGCACTGCCATCCCGAAACCCCAGCCGCCGTGCTGCCCTTGGCCGGCTGCGACGTGGGCGATGTTCCTGTACATGGTGTCCCGGGCGGCCTGTTGCCGGGGCGTGAGGCGGTTGGTGGTCATCAGCTCGACGGCGGGCCGGGACAGGATCCGTTCGCTGCCGTGCATGCCGTGGTTCAGCAGCATCCGGAAGTAGGCGTGGTAGTCGTCGGCGGTGGAGACCAGCCCGCCACCGGCGCCCTGGAAGGCCGGAGGGCGGCTGGTCCTTCCACCTACGGCCTCGTCCCACACGAGGAACTCTCCGGTCTGCGGGTCGGGCCCGTAGAGGGGAGGCAGCCGGTCGATCTTGTCGGCGGGCACGTGGAAGGCGGTGTCCTTCATCCCCAGCGGATCGAGGATGCGTTCGCGCAGGAACGTCCCCAACGGCCGGCCCGCGACCCTGGCGACAAGCACGCCGAGTACTTCGTTGCTGAGGTCGTACTGCCACCGCTCTCCAGGCTGGTACGACAGCGGCAGCTCGCCGAGCCGGCGCATCCACTCGTCCGGCGCGGGCGCCGGCCCGGACGCCACGCTGTAGTCGGTCCGCTCGAACGTCGCTGCCCTGATCGGGGAGTCCAGCAGATCGAAATCCAGTCCGAGCCCGAACGTGGAGGTCATCAGGTCCCGTACGGTGATCGGCCGCCGGGCCGGCACGGTGTCCTCCAGCGGGCCGTCGGGCCGCTTCAGCACCCGGCGGTCGGCGAGTTCGGGCAGCCACGGGTCCACCGGCTCGTCCAGCCGCAGCCGGCATTCGTCAAGCAGGACCATCGCCGCCGCCATCGTGACCGGCTTGGAGGCGGACGCCATCCGGAAGATCGTGTCCCGGCGCATCGGCGCGCCACCGTCATGACGCATCGCCCCGATGACCTCGACGTGCGTCCGGCCGCCACGGCTGACCAGGGCGACCAGCCCGGGAATCCTCTTGGACTCGACATGCCGTGCCAGCGCCTCGCGCAGTCTGCGGAGCCCCGCTTCGGAGAAGCCGCTGTTGCTTTCACGCATCATGAACGTCCTTGTCCGCATGTCTTCGATCCTCTGGAGCCCTCCGCCGGGAGGAGGGGGCTGAGCCGCCTTCGAGGTGGCCGTGTGGTGAGCGTGCACCCTGACCCAAGGTCAAGGTCAACCTCCATCGCAGGCATGGGCTGACCGGCACCGATAGCAGGCTTCCCCGGCCTGGAAGCGGAGTCGTCCGCCTCTCGGCGACAAGGGTGACGAGCGGGAACAGAGGGGGG
>NZ_JBHWBP010000355.1:0-7797 GCF_042735575.1 Streptomyces sp. NPDC059564
TTGAGTTCTCAAGGAACGGACGCTTCCTTTGTACTCACCCTCTCGGGCTTTCCTCCGGGCTTTCGTTCTGTTCTTGCGTTTCCGACTCTATCAGAGTCAGTCCCGCTTGCTTTCCAGGTCCTTCGCTTTCGCGTTTTCCCTTTCCGGCGATTCCGACTCTATCAGGTTCTTTTCCGTGTCGTTTCCGACTGGATTGGAATTCCGATGGCCTTCGGAGGGCCTTTCCCTTTCGGGCAGATCAGACTTTATCAGGTTTCCCTGGGTGCTGATTCCCGCCCGCTCGCGGTCGGGTTCGGGCACACGTATGTGCTCGGGTCCGTGCGAGGTGGAGACGTAAACGTACTGGAGCGGGGCCCCCGGATGCAAATCCAGGGGCCCCGCTCCGGTGAGGTCGCTACGGACGCCGAGGTCAGACCTCGACGACGACCGGGAGGATCATCGGGCGGCGGCGGTAGCCGTCCGAGACCCACTTGCCCATCGTGCGGCGGATGAGCTGCTGGATCTGGTGCGGCTCGGCCACACCGTCCGCGCCGGCGCGGGCGATGGCGTCCTCGATCTTCGGCAGGATCGCGGCGAAGGCCGAGTCCTCGATGCCGGAGCCGCGGGCCTGGATGTTCGGGCCGCTGACGACCTTGCCCGTGGTGCTGTCCACCACGACGAAGACCGAGATGATGCCCTCGTCCCCGAGGATGCGGCGGTCCTTGAGGGAGGCTTCGGTGACGTCGCCGACCGAGAGGCCGTCCACGTACACGTAGCCGGCCTGGACCTTGCCGGAGATGCGGGCCTTGCCGTCGATCAGGTCGACGACCACGCCGTCCTCGGCGATGACGATGCGGTCCTTCGGGACGCCCGTCATGGCACCGAGCTCGGCGTTGGCGCGCAGGTGGCGCCATTCGCCGTGGACCGGCATCAGGTTCCGCGGCTTGCAGATGTTGTAGAAGTACAGCAGCTCGCCCGCGGAGGCGTGGCCGGAAACGTGCACCTTGGCGTTGCCCTTGTGCACGACGTTGGCGCCCCAGCGGGTCAGGCCGTTGATCACGCGGTAGACCGCGTTCTCGTTGCCCGGGATCAGGGACGACGCCAGGATCACGGTGTCGCCGGGGACGATCCGGATCTGGTGGTCGCGGTTGGCCATGCGGGACAGGGCCGCCATCGGCTCGCCCTGGGAACCCGTACAGACCAGCACGACCTCGTCGTCCGGCAGGTCGTCGAGGGTCTTGACGTCGACGACGAGACCGGCCGGGACCCGGAGGTAGCCCAGGTCGCGGGCGATGCCCATGTTGCGGACCATGGAACGGCCGACGAAGGCGACCCGGCGGCCGTACTCGTGGGCGGCGTCCAGGATCTGCTGGATGCGGTGCACGTGGCTCGCGAACGACGCCACGATGATCCGCTTCTGGGCGCTCGCGAAGACGCCGCGGATCGCGTTGGAGATGTCGCGCTCCGGCGGGACGAAGCCCGGGACCTCGGCGTTCGTCGAGTCCGAGAGGAGAAGGTCGATGCCCTCTTCGCTCAGACGCGCGAACGCGTGCAGGTCGGTGAGGCGGTTGTCCAGCGGGAGCTGGTCCATCTTGAAGTCGCCGGTGCACACGACCATGCCGGCGCCGGTGCGGATGGCCACGGCCAGCGCGTCCGGGATGGAGTGGTTGACAGCGACGAACTCGCAGTCGAAGGGACCCAGGTTCTCGCGCTCGCCTTCCTTCACCTCGAGGGTGTAGGGGCGGATGCGGTGCTCCTGGAGCTTGGCCTCGATGAGGGCCAGGGTCAGCTTGGAGCCGATCAGCGGGATGTCCGGCTTCTCCCGGAGGAGGTACGGGACGGCACCGATGTGGTCCTCGTGACCGTGGGTGAGGACGATGCCCTCGACGTCGTCGAGACGGTCCCGGATCGACGAGAAGTCCGGCAGGATCAGGTCGATGCCCGGCTGCTCCTCCTCGGGGAAGAGGACGCCGCAGTCGACGATCAGCAGACGGCCGTCGAACTCGAAGACGGTCATGTTCCGGCCGATCTCGCCGAGGCCGCCCAGTGGGGTGACCCGCAGGCCGCCCTTCGGGAGCTTCGGCGGCGGGCCCAGTTCGGGGTGCGGATGGCTCAAAAGTTTCTCCTTCACCACGCGCGCCACGTGCCCCTCTCAGGCACGCGGCGCGCATGTCATTCGTGCACTTACTGTTGTCTGTCTTGTTCTTGCTTATTCAGTTGTGAAGTCTGTTGTCAGAGCTGTACCCCGCCGGCGGCAAGATCGATCTTGAGCTGCGCCGTCTCTTCGTCGGTCAGACCGACGAGCGGGAGGCGCAGCGGGCCCGCGGGCAGGCCCTGCAGGTTCAGCGCGCCCTTGGTGGTCATCACACCCTGGGTGCGGAACATGCCGGTGAAGACGGGCAGCAGCTTCTGGTGGATCTCGGTGGCCTTCTGCACGTCGCCGCCCAGGTGGGCGTCGAGCATCGCGCGCAGCTCGGGCGTGACCACGTGGCCGACCACGGAGACGAAGCCGACCGCGCCGACCGACAGGAGCGGGAGGTTCAGCATGTCGTCGCCGGAGTACCAGGCCAGACCGCTCTGGGCGATGGCCCAGCTGGCGCGGCCGAGGTCGCCCTTGGCATCCTTGTTGGCCACGATACGGGGGTGCTCGGCCAGCCGGACCAGGGTCTCGGTGTTGATCGGGACACCGCTGCGGCCCGGGATGTCGTAGAGCATGACGGGCAGCTCGGTGGCGTCCGCGATGGCCGTGAAGTGCCGGTAGAGGCCTTCCTGCGGCGGCTTGCTGTAGTACGGGGTCACCGCGAGCAGGCCGTGGGCGCCGGTGCGCTCCGCCTGGCGGGCCAGCTCGAGGGTGTGCCGGGTGTCGTTGGTGCCGATGCCGGCCACGACGTGGGCGCGGTCGCCGACCGCTTCGAGTACGGCTCGTACGAGGTCGTTTTTCTCCGCGTCGGTGGTCGTGGGGGACTCACCGGTGGTGCCGTTGATGATCAGGCCGTCGTTGCCTGCGTCCACCAGGTGGACGGCGAGCTGCTGCGCGCCGTCGAGGTCAAGTGCGCCATCAGCCGTGAACGGCGTGATCATGGCGGTGAGGACCCGCCCGAAGGGGGTCTGCGGAGTCGAGATCGGAGCCATGGGTAACACGCTACTCGCTGCCACGCTCGCGGTGTCCCCTCGGGGGACGTCAACACTTGCTTGGAGCCCGGCACTGCCTGCTCGGGGGTTCAAGCAGTGCCGGGTCCGTTTGATCAGCCTAGATGAACTTTACGAAACGCCGCAATACGGACACTTGGGACTTGTCTCCGCACATGTGTACGCCGTGCGTGCATCGGGCCTTACGGGGCAACGCGGCCGTTGCCGTTGAAGGCCGCGTAGGTCAGCGGCATGAGCTTGGCCCACTCCCGCTCCATCTTCTCGCCGACCATCTCGATCTCCCGCTGCGGGAAGGACGGGACCGCCGCCAGCTCGTGCTGGGTGCGCAGACCGAGGAAGTGCATGAGCGAGCGCGCGTTGCAGGTGGCGTACATCGACGAGAAGAGACCGACCGGCAGGACCGAACGGGCCACCTCGCGGGCCACGCCGGCCGCGAGCATCTCCTGGTACGCCTCGTAGGCCTGGCGGTACGAGTCCTCCATGACCCGGCCCGTCAGCTCCTGCTGGGCCGTGGTGCCCTCGACGAAGACGTACTTGCCCGGACGGCCCTCCTGGACGAGCTTGCGCTCGGCGTCGGGGACGTAGAAGACCGGCTGGAGCTCCCTGTAGCGGCCGGATTCCTCGTTGTAGGACCAGCCCACGCGGTGGCGCATGAACTCGCGGAACACGAAGATCGGGGCGCTGATGAAGAAGGTCATCGAGTTGTGCTCGAAGGGGCTGCCGTGGCGGTCCCGCATCAGGTAGTTGATGAGGCCCTTGGAGCGCTCCGGGTCCTTCTGGAGCTCCTCCAGGGACTGCTCGCCCGCCGTGGAGACCCGGGCGGCCCACAGCACGTCGGAGTCGGCGGCGGAGTGCTTCACCAGCTCCACCGTCACATCGCTGCGGAAGCTGGGTTTCTGGTCTGAAGCGGCGGTCTCGCTCACGCGGGGTCCTTCCGAACGGGTCTTTCCTGGGGCGCGCCCACTCTACGGCGCCGCCCGTGGCTCGCCGCGCATGCACCGGGCCCGACGGGGGCCCGCTCAGGGGGTGCCGGCGTCACCCGTTCGGCTGACGGGTCGCCATAAATTTTGGTTAATGTCCCGAATTCAGGCACCGATTGGGCCCTCCGCTCGTCCTACAGACAAACAGCGTCCCGTCCCGTCCGCACCGCCCCCAGGGCCCCTGATCGTGAGGAGAGTCGCTCCCATGTTCCTCCCCCAGCTACCGCCGGGAGGTACCCCCTCGCGCGAACCCGTCCCGTTCGCCTTCGTCGCCGAGGCCGACCGATTCCGCAGCAACGTCACTCCGCCGCCGCGCGAGAGTCTGAGCAAGACCCAGATCGCCGCCCGTAGTCTGGTCGGACTGACCGTGGTGGCGGGGCTTGTGGGCTCGCTGCTCTTCGGGATGCCCGCACTGCAGCCGTACAAGGCCACCGAGAAGGCCCAGCAGTCGGAGGCTTCCGAGGGGCGGTAGCCTCACGGGCAGTCCCATCGAACGTGCATGTGAGTGAGGTACAGCCGTGCCCCTGCCCTTCTTGACGGCCGACGGCGTCTTCGACGCACATGAGGACGAAGCCCTCCCGCATGCGGATCCCGAGCGCTGGCGCCGCCCCTACCGGCCCGGCCCCTGGCGGGTGGCCGGGGCGGCGGTGCTGCTGCTGGTCTCCGCCTTCATGCTGCTGGCCACGGTGATCATCACCTTCGCGGGCACCACCGCCGGTGCGGCCGTCGCGGCGGGCGCCTCGCTCGCGGTGCTCGGCTCGGCGCTCCGGCTGCTGCGCACGGGCGTCTGGGTGAGTCCCACGGGGCTGCGCCGGGTCGGCTTCTTCACGACCCGCTCGATCGCCTGGAGCGAGATCGACGGTGTCCGCAAGGTCCAGCAGCCCGTGCGCTGGCTGGGTCTGCCGAGGACCGTGCAGGGTCAGGCCCTGACGGTGGCAGGGCGTGACGGCGCCGAGCTGCCGGTGCTGCTGACCGACCACAGCGCCGACTTCCTGGCCCGGGGCGAGGCCTTCGACCGCGCCGCCGGCCAGGTCGAGGCGTGGGCCCAGGAGTACCGGGCCGTGCCCGCCTGACCTGGGGCAAGCCGGCCGCGAGGGCCCGTACGGGGATCAGACCTGTACGGGCCCTTCCTGTACCGGCGCGGCGGCGTGCAGGGCGATGGCCCGCTGCATCGCCTTGCGGGCCCGCGGGGTGTCGCGGGCGTCGTGGTAGGCGACGGCCAGGCGGAACCAGCTGCGCCAGTCCCCCGGCGCGTCCTCCGTCTCGGCCTTGCGGCGCGCGAAGACCTCGTCGGCGGAGTCCCGCAGGATCCGCCCGTACTGGTCGCGTTCCAGTTCGTCGACGGGCAGGCCGCCCTCGGCCTCCAGCTCGGCCGCGAGCTGGTTGGCGCGCGTGACGAAGCGGGTGTTCATCCAGAGGAACCAGATGCCGATGACCGGCAGGATCAGCACGGCCGCACCGAAGGTGACGGTGAGCCAGGTGCCCTGCTGGAGCAGCATCAGGCCCCGGCTGCCGACCAGGACGAAGTAGACGACCAGGACGGCGGCCGTGAGGAAGTACGTGATCTTCGCGCGCATGGGTGCTACTGCCTCATCAGCCGAGTTCGAGGAAGTTTTCCAGGCCGAAGGTGAGGCCCGGGGTCTGCGTCACGCGGCGGGTGCCGAGCAGGATGCCCGGCATGAAGCTGCTGTGGTGCAGGGAGTCGTGACGGATGGTCAGGGTCTCGCCCTCGCCGCCGAGCAGGACCTCCTGGTGGGCCAGCAGGCCGCGCAGGCGGATCGCGTGCACGGGGACGCCCTCGACGTCCGCGCCGCGGGCGCCGTCCAGCGCCGTGGCGGTGGCGTCGGGCTGCGCGCCGAGGCCGGCCTCGGCGCGGGCGGCCGCGATGAGCTGGGCCGTACGGGTCGCCGTGCCGGAGGGGGCGTCGACCTTGTTCGGGTGGTGCAGCTCGACGACCTCGACGGACTCGAAGTAGCGGGCGGCCTGGGCGGCGAACTTCATGGTGAGGACGGCACCGATGGAGAAGTTCGGGGCGATGAGCACACCGGTCCGCGGGGAACCCGCGAGCCAGGTGTTCAGCTGGGCGAGGCGGTCCTCGGTCCAGCCGGTGGTACCGACCACGGCGTGGATGCCGTGACGGATGAGGAAGTCCAGGTTCCCCATCACCGAGGCCGGGGTGGTCAGCTCGACCGCGACCTGGGCACCGGCCTCGGCGAGGGTCTCCAGCTTGTCGCCCCGGCCGAGGGCGGCCACCAGCTCCATGTCCTGGGCGGCCTCGACGGCCTTGACGGCTTCGGAGCCGATGCGGCCCTGGGCGCCGAGGACTGCCACGCGCAGCTTGCTCATGTTGCTTCCTTCGTGTCCGTACGGAACTAGGCGACCGCTTCGTCGAGGCGGGCGGCCTGCTTCTCCTTCAGCGGGCCGATCACCGCGAGGGAGGGCCGCTGGGCCAGTACATCGTGGGCCACCGCGCGGACGTCGTCCGGGGTGACCTCGGCGATGCGGGCCAGCATGTCGTCGACCGACATCTGGTCGCCCCAGCACAGCTCGCTCTTGCCGATGCGGTTCATGATCGCTCCGGTGTCCTCCAGGCCGAGGACCGTGGAGCCGGAGAGCTGGCCGATGGCGCGCCGGATCTCCTCGTCGGTGAGCCCTTCGGTGGCGACCTTGTCCAGCTCGTCGCGGCAGATCCGCAGCACGTCGTGGACCTGGCTGGGCCGGCAGCCCGCGTAGACGCCGAAGAGGCCGGTGTCGGCGAAGCCGGAGGTGTACGAGTACACGCTGTAGGCCAGGCCGCGCTTCTCGCGGACCTCCTGGAAGAGCCGCGAGGACATGCCGCCGCCGAGGGCGGTGTTGAGCACCCCGAGGGCCCAGCGGCGGTCGTCGGTGCGGGCCAGGCCCGGCATGCCGAGGACCACGTGGGCCTGCTCGGTCTTGCGGTTGACGAGGTCGACGCGGCCGGCGGTGCGGATCCGCTTGGTGCCGGTGCGCGGGCCGACGGGCTCGGCGTCGGTGTGCTTCAGCGCGCCGGCCTTCTCGAAGGCCGCGCGGACCTGGCGTACGACCTTGTTGTGGTCGACGTTGCCCGCGGCGGCCACGACCAGGCGGGTGGGATCGTAGTGCTTCTTCCAGAAGCGGCGGATCCGGTCGGCGCCGAGGGCGTTGATCGTGTCGACGGTGCCGAGGACGGGGCGGCCGAGCGGCGAGTCCCCGTACATGGTCTGCGCGAACAGGTCGTGGACCATGTCGCCCGGATCGTCCTCGGTCATCGCGATCTCTTCGAGGATGACTCCGCGCTCGGCGTCGACGTCCTCCTCGCGGATCAGCGAGCCGGTGAGCATGTCGCAGACCACGTCGATGGCCAGCGGCAGGTCGGTGTCGAGCACCCGTGCGTAGTAGCAGGTGTACTCCTTCGCCGTGAAGGCGTTCATCTCTCCGCCGACCGCGTCGATCGCGGAGGAGATGTCGAGGGCACTGCGCTTCTCGGTGCCCTTGAAGAGGAGGTGCTCCAGGTAGTGGGTGGCGCCGTTGAGCGTGGGCGTCTCGTCACGGGAGCCGACGTTCGCCCAGATGCCGAAGGTGGCCGAGCGGACGGAGGGCAGCGTCTCGGTGACGACGCGCAGCCCGCCGGGCAGGACGGTGCGCCGGACGGTGCCGATGCCGTTCTGCCCCTTGAGCAGGGTTTGGG
>NZ_JBHWBP010000356.1:0-7787 GCF_042735575.1 Streptomyces sp. NPDC059564
GGCTGCTCACCCCGCGCATCAGGCTGCCGGGCAGCCACTGCGGCGGGCCTCCGGCGGGGTCCTCGGCCAGGTCGGGGAACCGTTCCAGCAGGGCGCGGACCGCGATGCGGCCCTCCATGCGGGCCAGCGGGGCGCCGATGCAGAAGTGCAGGCCGTGCCCGAAGGCGAGGTGGCCCTGCGGGGCGCGGCGGACGTCGAAGGCGTCCGGGCCGGCGAAGCGGTCCGGGTCCCGGTCGGCCCCGGCCAGCGAGGCCAGGACGGCGGCTCCGGCGGGGATGAGCGTGCCGCCGATCTCCACGTCCGTGGCGGCGAAACGGTAGGTGGAGTTCTGTACGGGGCCGTCGTAGCGCAGCATCTCCTCCACCGCCCCGTCGAGCAGCCCGTCGGGGTCGGCGCGGAGCGCGGCCAGCTGGGCGGGGTGCGCGAGCAGGGCGCGGATCCCGTTGGAGATCAGGTTGACGGTGGTCTCGTGGCCCGCGATGAGCAGCAGGAACGCCATCCCGATGAGCTCGTCGGGGGAGAGCGAGTCGCCGTCCTCGTCGCGGGTGCGGATCAGGGCGCTGAGCAGGTCCTCGCCGGGGTCCTTGGCCTTGAGGGCGACGAGTTCGGCGAGGTAGGCGCTCAGGTGCTGGTGGGCCTCGTTGCCGGTCGTGCCCGGCAGGGGGGCGACGACCGCGTTGGACCAGTGACGGAAGTGGTCCCGGTCGAGGTCGGGGACGCCGAGCAGCTCGCAGATGACCGTCATCGGCAGCGGGAAGGCGAACTCCTGGACCAGGTCGGCGGCGCGCTCGGGGCGGGCGGCCATGGCGTCGAGGAGCTCGTCGGTGATCCGCTGGACGCGCGGGCGCAGCCCTTCGACCCGCCGGGCGGTGAACTCGCGGGCCACCAGGCGGCGCAGCCGGGTGTGGTGGGGCGGGTCGGACTCCAGCATGTTGGAGTTGGCGGCGGTGGGCTCGACCTCGGGGAACAGCCCGGCGGTGCGCCAGTCCTTGAGCAGGGCCGGGTGGTTGAGGGCCTGGCGGGCCTCCTCGTACCCGACGACGATCCAGCACGGAACGTCGTCGGGCGAGTCGCCGTCGATCCGGTGCACCGGTCCCGCGGCGCGCAGCGCCGCGTAGTAGGCGTAGGGATCGGCGGCGGAGTACTCCGGTCCTGATGTGATGTCGACTACGGCCATGGGATCACCGTACGACGGCGGGTCCCCCGGGAGCGGTGATATCCGGCCACTCCCGGGAGGGCGCGTCGGCCCGGGCCGTCAGCCGGCCAGGCCCTCGGGGAGGCGGCCGGTGTGGAGGACGCCCAGGTGCTGGGTGGCGCGGGTGAGGGCGACGTAGAGGTCGCTCGGCTGGAGTCCGGCGGGTTCGACGACGATCACGGTGTCGAACTCCAGCCCCTTGGCCTGGCGCGGGTCCAGCAGCACGACGGACCGGGTGAGGTCCGGCTCCTCCCCCGCCCGTACGCCGGGCAGGGCGTCGGCCAGGGCGGCGTGCAGGGGGCGCGGGGCGATCACCGCGAGGCGGCCCTCGGCGGGGGCGCCGGTGCGGACCGCCTCGGCGAGCGCGCCGGGCAGGTCGACGGCCGCCCGCACCCAGGGGCGCACGCCGGTGGAGCGCACCGAGCTGGGCGGTTCGAAGCCCGGGTGGTGGGCGCGCAGGACCGCGGCCGCGACCTCCATGATCTCGGCGGGCGTACGGTAGTTGACGCCGAGACGGACGCGCTCCCAGCGCTCGCCCACGTACGGCTCCAGGATCCGCCGCCAGGAGCCGCAGCCCGCCTCGTCGCCGGTCTGGGCCGGGTCGCCGACGAGGGTCATGGAGCGGGTGGGGCAGCGGCGCATCAGCAGCCGCCAGGCCATCTCGGACAGTTCCTGCGCCTCGTCGACGATGACGTGTCCGAAGGCCCAGGTGCGGTCGGCGGCGGCGCGGTCGGCCGTCGTGCGGTGGTCGGCCTCCTCCTGCCGCTCCGCCATGCGTTCCGCGTCGATGATGTCGTGGGCGGCGAGGTACTCGTTCTCGGTGTCCTCGAACTCGTAGGACTCGGAGCCCTGCGAGAGGTCCAGGACGCCCTGGGCGTAGGCGACCCGCTCCAGCCGGTCGCGCTCGGCCGCGGCCCGCTCGGCGCTGTCGTCGACCCCGAGGAGTTCGGCGGCCTCGTCCAGCAGCGGGACGTCGGCCGGGGTCCACTGCCCCGAGGTGCGCCGGATCAGCGCGGCATCGGCTTCGGGGAGGTGGGAGGGGTCGGCGAGGAAATCGGTGATCAGCTGCCGGGGGGTGAGGGGCGGCCAGAGCGTGTCGATGGCGGCGTGCACCTCGGCACTGGTGGCGATCTCCTTGCCGAGCTGCGCGACGTCGTCGGGGCCGAGGAGGTTGGGGCCGCCGTAGGGGTCGGCGCCGAGCCGGTCGGCGACCTGCTCGGTGAGCGCGTCGATGACGGCGAAGGCGAAGTAGGGGCGGGCCAGGTTGTGGGGCAGGCCGGTGGCGCGGGCCCGGTCGCGGGCGGCGTGCGCCATGGTCCGGTCGAGCAGGAGCGTCCCGTGGTCCTCGTGGTCGATCTCCAGGGCCGGTTCGGGCACCACGTCGCTGTCCTCGCCGCTGCCGGCGGGCACCCCTTCGGGGAGGGTCTGGCGGTCGGCGACGACCCGGGCGAGGACCTCGGCCATGGCGGCGCGGCCCTTGACCGCGGCGGCGCCGGGCCGGTCGGTGCCGGTGGCGTGGACCCCGGGGAACAGGTCCCCCGGGGAGGCCAGGAGCACCCCGGTCTCGCCGAGCGCGGGCAGCACCTCGCCGATGTAGCCGAGGAAGGCGGGGTTGGGGCCGACGATCAGGACGCCGCGCTTGGCGAGGTGCTCGCGGTGGGCGTAGAGGAGGTAGGCGGCCCGGTGCAGGGCGACGGCCGTCTTGCCCGTGCCGGGGCCGCCCTCCACGACGAGGACGCCGCGGTGGGGCGAGCGGATGACGCGGTCCTGTTCGGCCTGGATGGTCTGCACGATGTCGTGCATGCGGCCGGTCCGGGCGGCGTCGAGGGCGGCGAGCAGCACGGCGTCCGCGTCGGCGCCCTCGTACCCGGTGCGCTCGGTGTCGGCGAGGTCGAGGATCTCGTCGTGCAGGGCGGTGACCTCCCGCCCCCGGGTGGTGATGTGCCGGCGGCGGCGCAGCCCCATCGGGACGTGTCCCGTCGCGAGGTAGAAGGGGCGGGCCATTTCGGCGCGCCAGTCGAGTACGAGGGGCGTGAGTTCGGCGTCGTCCTGCCTGATTCCGATACGGCCGATGTGGTGGTCGCGGCCGTCCGAGAACTCCAGGCGGCCGAAACAGAGACCGTGTTCGGCCGCGTTCAGCGCGGCGAAGAGACCGGACTGCTCGGCGACGAGGACGTCCCGCTCCAGCCGCGCCTGGAAGCCGTTCCCGCCCTCGCGCAGGGCCGCCTGAACGGCGCGGTCGGCCTGGTCCCGGAGGTCTTCGAGGCGGGCGTACAGCTCGGTGACGAATTGCTGCTCACTCTGCAATGCGATGTTTGACAATTCCACTCCCGGCGCGATACGATGCCTCTGTAAAACTTGTTCACGCCTGAATTTCGGAAGGCGTGAACTGTTTAATATACGCGAATGCATGCCCTGGACGTCAATTCGTCCGGGGCTTTTTTTATGGGCCGGCTCGCATGGGCTGGGTGGCATGGGCCGGGTGGCCGACCACCGTACGGGGAACCCCTCTCGCGCCACATGAGGCGTTTCGCCCGCTTTCTCCTAACATGGGCGGTCCCGTCCGGCGGTCCCCCACCGAGGAGACGCATGTCCCGAGCCCACCGGTCCACCGTCCTCTCGGCGGGCATCCTCCTCTCCGCGGGCCTGCTGCTGTGCGCGCCCGCCGTCGCCGCCGCGGCGGAGCCCGCGCACGACGGGGGGCATGCGGCGGCCGCAGACGGCGAGGCGGCCCTGATCGGCGAGGAACACGCCCGGGCACATGCGGGGCGGCGCCTCGCCGCCCGGGACGCCGGCGGGTATCCGCAGGCCACCCGTACGTCCTCGCTGGCCTCGCTGACGGACTCGCAGGCCCGGGCCAACGCCGGTTTCAAGGCCTCCCGGTCCGGCCGGTTCGCGGAGTTCTTCCCCTCCCCCGACTTCGGGGTCCACCTCGCCCAGCTCCCCACCGGCAAGGTGCTGCTCTTCTCCTTCGAGCGCGTGGAGACCGATCCCACCAAGGAGACCGGCCCCACGGACCGGATCGGACCGACCAACGCCGGGCGCGCCTACCTGTGGGACCCGGCCCGGGGGACGGGCGCCCGGGCCTTCAAGGAGGTGCGGCCGCCGACGGTGCTGATGCCCGACGGCACCCACGTCCCGCGCCCCGCGCCGTTCTTCTGCGCCGGGCACGCCTTCCTGCCCAACGGGATGCTGGCCGTGTTCGGCGGCAACACCGGCGGCAAGGGCGGCAGCGGAGCCAAGCTCTCCTTCGTGTTCGACCCCTGGACGGAGACCTGGTTCCGCAACCGGGACATGTCCGTCGGCCGCTGGTACCCCTCGGTGGTCACCGGCGCGGACGGCCGCCAGATCATCATGTCGGGCCAGTCCGAGCGCGGTACGGGCACCCCCACCCCGGTGGTGGAGCGGTTCCCGGCGAAGCGGCTGCCCGTGCCCTGGCGGCCGTACGACATCCCCCTCGACATCGCCTCCGAGCGGTTCGGCTCGGACGCGCCCTTCCGCAACGACTACCCGCACCTCTTCTCCCTGCGCGACGGCATGATCTACGGGCTCGGCCGCGACGCCGACCAGCAGTGGCGGTTCGACCCCGTCTCCGAGACCCGCACCGACCTGCCCCGGCGCCCGGCCGACTTCCGCGGCTACGGATCCGCCGTGCCGCTCCCGGCCGGCCTGCGCGGCCCGGACTCGGTGCTGGTCCTCGGCGGCGACCCGCACGACCCGAACACGTACCGGCTGTCGGCCGGCGGCTGGAGCACCGAGGAGCCCCGGGCCTTCGGCCGCACCCAGGACGACACCCTGATCCTCCCGGACGCCACCCTGCTCACCGTCAACGGCGCCCTGAGCACCCGGGACTACGGCAACGGCCCCTTCAACCCGAAGGCCGACCTCAAGTACCGGCAGACCGAACTGCGGGGCCCGGACGGCCACTGGCGGCTGGGCCCGGCCCAGCGGCTGCCGCGCGGATACCACTCCAACGCCCTGGTCATGCCCGACGGCCGGGTGCTGGTGACCGGGGACGAGCTCCAGCAGATCGCCAACGACCCCGACATCGGCGACGCGATGGACGGCAGCATCGAGCTGTACGAGCCCGCGTACCTCCACCAGGGCGGCCCCCGGCCCGCCCTCGACCGCGTGCCCGGGACCGAGCTCCGCTACGACGCGCCCTTCGAGGCGCGCAGCTCGACGGCGTCCGCCGTCCGCCGGGCCGTCCTGCTGGCCCCGACGACGGTCACCCACGCCGTGAACACCAGCCAGCGCCACCTGGAACTGCGCATCGCGGGCGTACGGGACGACACGCTCACGCTCCGCACGCCGCCGAGCGCGGCCGACGCCCCGCCCGGCTACTACATGCTCTTCCTCCTCGACGCCAGGGGCGTCCCCAGCACCGCGAAGTGGCTGAAACTCGGCACCGCCCACCACCCGGCGCCGCATCGACACCGTGCCGGGCACTGAGCCCGTTTGACCTTTCGGCATGCCCCTCGCTTTGATCTCGTGAGCCGATGTCCGGCCGTGCGGTGAGGGTGAGGGGGCGCTGATCATGGTGGCCAGGAGGTCGTTGGGGCGGCGGTTCGGGTGGCTCTGGGCCGCGTACGCGGTCAGCACGTTCGGCACGCGGCTCGCGTTCGACGCGTTCGCCCTGATCGCGATCCTCGTCCTGCACGCCGGGCCGACCCAGGTGTCGTTGCTGGCGGCCGCGGGGCTGGCGGTCGGCGCGGCGGCAGCGGTGCCGCTCGGACCGTGGGTGGAGTTCCGCCGCAAGCGGCCGGTGATGATCGGGATGGACCTGGTCCGGTTCGCGGCGTTGATGAGCGTCCCCGCGGCGTTCGCGCTCGGCCTGCTCGGCTTCGCCCAGCTGCTGGTCGTGTCGGTGGTCGTCGGGGCGGCCGACATCGCCTTCACGGCGGCCGGCGGCGCATGTCTGAAGATGCTGGTGAAGCCGGAGGACCTGGTCGTCGCGAACGGGCGGTTCGAGTCCACGAGCTGGACCGCCACCATGCTCGGACCCCCGCTCGGCGGGGCCGCGGTCGGACTGTTCGGCCCGGTGATGACCGTGACGGCCGACGCGGTGAGCTACCTGCTCTCGGCGGCGGGGATCCGCGCGATCGGCGGACCGGAACCGCGGCCCGCGCGCACCGGAGCACCGTCACGGCTGCGCGCCCGCGACCTGCTCGACGGATGGCGCTACATCCTGGCCGACTCCGTGCTGCGGCCGCTGTTCGCCAACACGATCCTGGTCAACGGCCTGATCATGGCGACCTCGCCGGTGCTCGCCGTCCTCATGCTCGGCCACCTCGGGTTCGCACCGTGGCAGTACGGGCTCGCCTTCGCCGTGCCCTGCGTCGGCGGGCTGATCGGCTCGCGCCTGGCCTCCCGGCTCGTCGACCGGTTCGGCCGGCACAGGGTCCTGCGCACCGCCGGGACGCTGCGGGCGTGCTGGCTGCTCGGACTGGCCTTCATCGGGCCCGGCACCGCCGGGCTCGTGCTCGTCATGGCCGTCGAGCTCGGGCTGATCACCTGCATGGGGGTCTTCACCCCGGTGTTCGCCACCTGCCGGCTCGACCGGACCCCGGCGGACCGGGTCGCCCGCACGCTGTCCGCGTGGTCGGTCAGCAGCAAGGCCACCATCGCCGCGCTGACCGCCCTGTGGGGCCTGCTGGCCGCCGTCACCAGCCCCCGCACCGCCATCGCGGTCGCCGGTCTCCTCATCTTGACGACCCCGCTCCTGCTCCCCCGGCACGACCCCGCGCCACAGGACGAGCCGGAGCCGAACCGGGTTCGCGACCGTTAGCGCAGGCGCAGGGCACCGGGGGCGCGGTGGCCGGCGATGTCGACGAGCCAGTCGAAGACGGTGGGGCCGCGTCCCGCCCGGGCCTCGGACAGTTCGGCGCTGACCGCCACGCGGTTCGTGGGGTGGCAGCGGGACAGGACGATCTCCAGCTGGCGGACCGTCTCCGGGTGGCCCAGGTGCGTGCGGGACAGCTGGTGGTCCCGCCACTCCACCACGTAGTCACCGTCGTCGGGTGTGCCGAAGCCGCCGCTGAGGCAGTCCGCGAAGGAGTCGAGGTTGCGGCCGAAGTAGCCGCCGGGGCCGTTGACCGCTTCGCCGATGACTCGCCAGAAGTCTTCCAGGGTGCTGATCCGCGTGCCGTCCAGCACGTATGTCGCCGTCACGGCTCGGAGGATACGTGCGGACCCGCGGGCGGTTCCAGCCCCCTGCCCCCGCCCCGCGCGGCCCGGGCGTATCGCACGGATGGCTGTGGACGGAGCTTCCCGGCACGACAGCCATCCGGCGCACTCGTAGCGTCGTCAGCGCGGGGCCTGACGGCCCGGCGAGGTGAACTCTCCTGATGAGAGGCCGTGCCGATGCGAAGCGACGCCCCCATATCGAACCTGCTCCGGGTGCACCGGGGAACCGCCGAACCCGAGGAACTGGCCGCGATCACGGTGGTGGTCGCCTGCCTCGCGGGCCACGCCGCCGCCCGCGCCGCGACCCGCCCCGCGCGGGCCGCGCACCACCGCCCGCGTCCGCGGCCCCTGGGCCACGGATGCTGGGCGGGGTGCTGGGCCTGCCGCTAGCGGGGGGGCCCCGGCG
>NZ_JBHWBP010000357.1:0-7766 GCF_042735575.1 Streptomyces sp. NPDC059564
TACTCACAGCGTGCTCCAGTCCTGATCGGGATAGCGGTGCACGGGCGCCGACACGTCGTCCAGCGCCCGGCAGATCTCCTCCGGAAGACTAAGGGCCTCCACCGACAGCGCCGCCCCGAGCTGCGCCGACGTCCGTGCGCCGACGATCGGGGCGACCACCCCCGGCCGGTCCCGGATCCAGGCGAGGGCCACTTGGAGCGGGGTGACCGCCAGGCCCTGCGCGGCCGTCACCACCGCGTCCACGATCCGCCCGGCGGCCTCGTCCAGGTACGGGTCCACGAAGGCGGCCAGGGACTCCGACGCGCCCCGCGAGTCGGCGGGGGTCCCGTCCCGGTACTTGCCCGTCAGCACCCCCCGGCCCAGCGGCGAGGACGGCAGCAGGCCGACGTCCAGGTCCAGCGCGGCCGGCAGCACCTCCCGCTCCACGCCCCGCTGCAGGAGCGAGTACTCCATCTGCGTCGATGCCAGCCGCGTCCGCACCCCGGGCGCGGCCAGCTGCCAGGTCGCCGCCTTCGCCAGCTGCCAGCCGCTGAAGTTGGAGACCCCCGCGTACCGCGCCCGGCCGCTGCTGACGGCCAGGTCCAGCGCCTGGAGGGTCTCCTCCAACGGGGTCCGGGGGTCGAAGGCGTGCACCTGCCACAGGTCCACGTAGTCGGTGCCCAGCCGGTCCAGGGAGTCGTCCAGAGCGGCCAGCAGGTGCCCGCGCGAGCCGTTGAACCGCCGGTCCGGGTCCGGCACGCTGCCCGCCTTGGTCGCGATGACCAGGTCCCGGCGCGGTACGAGGGAGCCCACCAGCTGCCCGAGGAGGTACTCCGCCTCTCCGCCGCCGTACACGTCGGCGGTGTCGACGAGCGTGCCCCCCGCGTCCCAGAACGTCTTCAACTGCTCGGCGGCGGCTTCCTCGCCGGTGTCACGGCCCCAGGTCAGGGTGCCGAGGCCGATCCGGGAGACGCGCAGTCCGGTGCGGCCGAGATGCCTCTGCTCCATGAGCGCTGAGACTACTGGGGCACTGACGCGGGACGGCCTGGCGCGCTACAGTCCCCCGCAGACCCACGTTACTGATCGGTAAACCGGCACTTCGTAAGGGGACGACAACATGCGGCTCGGCATCAATCTCGGGTACTGGGGTGCGGGCATGGACGCCGACAACCTCGCCGTGGCCCAGGAGGCCGACCGCCTCGGCTACGACGTCTGCTGGGCGGCCGAGGCCTACGGTTCCGACGCGGCCACCGTGCTCGCCTGGGTCGCCGCCCAGACCGAGCGCATCGACGTCGGCTCGGCGATCTTCCAGATCCCGGCCCGGCAGCCCGCGATGACGGCGATGACCGCCGCCACCCTCGACTCCCTGACCAAGGGCCGCTTCCGGCTCGGCCTCGGCGTCTCCGGCCCGCAGGTCTCCGAGGGCTGGTACGGGGTGAAGTTCGACAAGCCCCTCGCCCGGACCCGCGAGTACGTGGAGATCGTCCGCAAGGCGATGAGCCGCGAGCGCCTCTCCTACGAGGGCGCGCACTGGACCCTCCCGCTGCCCGGCGGCCCCGGCAAGCCGCTCAAGCTGACCGTGCACCCCGAGCGCGAGCACATCCCGCTCTACATCGCCGCGATCGGCCCGAAGAACCTCGAACAGACCGGCGAGATCGCCGACGGCGCCCTGCTGATCTTCCCGGCCGCCGAGCACCTGGAGGAGACGGCCCTGCGGCACATCCGCGCGGGCCGCGAGAAGGCCGGGCTCACGATGGACGGCTTCGACGTCTGCCCGACCGTGCCGCTGGCCGTCGGCGAGGACGTCACCGCCCTCGCGGACATGTTCCGCCCCTACACCGCCCTGTACGTCGGCGGGATGGGCAGCCCGAAGCAGAACTTCTACAACCAGCTCGCCCAGCGCATGGGGTACGAGAAGGAAGCCGCCGAGATCCAGTCCAAGTACCTGGGCGGCGACAAGGACGGGGCGGCCGCCGCGGTGCCGCACTCGCTGATCGACTCGACCACCCTGCTGGGTTCCGTGGAGCGGATCGCCGACGGGATGCGGGCCTACGCGGACGCCGGGGTCACCACGCTCACGCTCGCCCCGGCCGGCTTCACCCTGGAGGAGCGGCTCACCGCCCTGCGGGCCGGCACCGAGGCCCTCGCCCTGGCCGGCCTGGCCTGACGCGGAGGGCCCGGGCGCCGCTTCGGCGGCCCGCGTCCGGAAAAAGGCTCTGCGGCCGTGGTGGGGGCTCGGGGGGTCTTCCCCGCCACGGCCGACACAGCCAACAACGCGCGGCCCGCCCCCGGGGTTACGCCCCGGGGAGGACCCGTCCGGGTCGTTCATTCGGCCGAGCGCGGGCGACCCCTCGGTTGCCCGCCCGGTGGATCCGCCTTTGACTCGTTGCATGCTCTCTGCCCGCAGCCTGTTCCAGGAGATCGTCGACCACGACGACTCCTTCCAGCTGTTCTGCTCCATCGCCGCGAGCGGGGAGTCCCAGGGCGGCTGGGAGAACGCCCGGATCGCCGCCCGCGTACCCGACGGCATGCGCGACCTGGCACCCAAGATCACCCGGCACGGCGCCGACGAGGACAAGCACGGCCGGATCTTCCGGGCCCTGCTGCGCAACCGCGGCCTGCACCCCGTCCCCGTCCCGCCCGAAGCCGACTACACGATGCTGCTGGAGCGCCGCGGCATCGGCCTCGCCCACGACAAGCTGCGCCGCGAGGAGCCGCTCACCGAGCGGGACATCGTCGTCTACCTCGCGCACAGCCGGGTCACCGAACAGCGCGCCTCCGAGCAGATGGTCATGCTGGTCCGCCACTTCGGCGGCCACCCCGAGATCGGCAAGGCCGTCCGCATGATCAGCAACGACGAGGACAACCACCTCGCCTACTGCCACGAGGAACTGCTGCGCCTCGCCCGCGAGGGACACGGCCGGACCATCCAGCGGGTGCTGCGCGAGAGCGCGCTCGCCGAGATCGCCGTCTACCGGGACGTGGGCCTCGCCGTCATGGACCACATGGGGAGGCTGCTGGGCTGGCCCGCGCCCAAGGCCGCCGCGCTGGCCGCCGGGATCCGCGGCGTGTACGCGTACGAGCGCTTCAGCGGCTGGCACCGGATGGTGCGCCTGCGCCCGCCGGAGCGGCGCGACGCGCTGGGCCCCGTACCCGCCTCCGCCCCCGCGCCCGGGTACGCGTAGGGCGCCTACAGCCAGCCGCGCCGCTTGAACAGCCGGTGCAGGCCCGCGCAGATGGCCGCCATCAGCACCACCACCGCCGGATAGCCCCAGCCCTGCCGCAGCTCCGGCATGTGGTCGAAGTTCATGCCGTAGATCCCCGCCACCATCGTCGGGACGGCCGCCATGGCCGCCCAGGCGGAGATCTTGCGCATGTCGTCGTTCTGCCGGACGCCCATCTGCGCCAGGTGCGCGGCCAGCGCGTCCGACAGCAGCCGGTCCAGGCCCTCGATGTACTCGTTGGCCTTCGTCAGGTGGTCGGCGACGTCACGGAAGAACGGCTGGGCGTGCTCGTGCACGAACGGCACCTGCCCGAAGGCCAGCCGGTCCATCGGCTGGAGCAGCGGGCTCGTCGCCCGGCGGAACTCCAGCACCTGCCGCTTGAAGCCGTAGATCCGGGCCGCGGTGTTCTTGGACTCCGAGGGGTTCGGCGCGAACACCTCCGCCTCCAGCTCCTCCAGGTCCGCCTGGAGCTCGGCCGCCACCTCGATGTAGTGGTCCACCACCGCGTCGGACACCGCGTACAGCACCGCCGTCGGGCCGTGCCGCAGGACGTCCGGCTCCTGCTCCAGCCGGTGCCGCACGGCGGTCAGCGCGGCCCCCTCGCCGTGCCGGACCGTGACCACGAAGGAGTCGCCGATGAAGACCATCAGCTCGCCGGTGGTCACCGTGTCGGTGTCGTCGTCGTACATCACCGGCTTGAGGACCACGAACAGCGAATCGTCGTAGACCTCCAGCTTCGGCCGCTGGTGCGCCGTCAGCGCGTCCTCCACCGCCAGCTTGTGCAGCCCGAACTCCCGGCTGACGTGGTCGAACTCCCGCTCCGTCGGCTCGTGCATGCCCACCCACACGAAGGCGTCGCCCGAGGCCCGGGCCTCGTCGAGGGCGTCCGAGAAGTCCTCGGGCGCTTCGGAGCGGCGGCCGTCCCGGTACATCGCGCAGTCCACAATCACGCGGGCATTCTTCCCTGACCGGGGCCCGCCCGCACACCGGCTCCACCACATAGGCTTTCCCCATGGCCATGCTGATCCTCGTACGACACGGGCGGTCCACCGCCAACACCGCGGGCGTGCTCGCCGGATGGACCCCGGGAGTGAGCCTGGACGAGCACGGCGCGGCCCAGGCCGCCGCCCTGCCCGGACGGCTCGACGGGCTGCCGCTCGCGGCCGCCGTCACCAGCCCGCTCCAGCGCTGCCGGGAGACCCTCGCCCCGCTGCTCGCCGCCCGCCCGGAACTGGCGCTCCACACCGACGACCGCATCGGCGAATGCCACTACGGCGACTGGTCCGGCCGCAAACTCTCCGAACTCGCCGACGAACCCCTCATGAAGATCGTCCAGCAGCACCCCTCCGCCGCCTCCTTCCCCGGCGGCGAGTCCATGCGCGCCATGCAGGCCCGCGCCGTGGACGCCGTACGCGAGTGGAACGCGCGCATCGAGGAGGAGCACGGCAGCGACGCCGCCTTCCTCATGTGCTCGCACGGCGACATCATCAAGTCCCTCGTCGCCGACGCCCTCGGCATGCACCTCGACCTCTTCCAGCGGGTCCACGTCGACCCCTGCTCGGTCACCGCGATCCGCTACACACCCACCCGCCCCTTCCTGCTGCGCCTCGGCGACACCGGAGACCTCTCCCCGCTGTTCCCCCGGGCGGCCCCGTCCGCCGACACCACGACCGAGGACGGCGGCAACGCCGTCGTGGGCGGCGGCGCGGGCGCGGCCTGATCGAACGGCGCAGTAGGGTGGCAGAGCGCCCCCCCACGCGCGCAGCCCTGCCCTGCCTCAGACTTGGAGACCGGTCGTGCCCCGTCAGGTGTTCCTTTACGACCCGCCGGACCGCTTCGTGGCCGGCACGGTCGGTCTGCCTGGACGCCGTACGTTCTTCCTGCAGGCCTCCTCGGGCGTCCGGATCACCAGCGTCTCCCTGGAGAAGACCCAGGTCGCCGCGCTCGCCGAGCGGATGGACGAACTGCTGGACGAGGTCGTACGGCGCACCGGCGGCAACGCCCCGGTCCCGGCCGTCGCCTCCACCGAGGCCGCGGACACCGCCCCCCTCGACGTCCCCGTCGAGGAGGAGTTCCGCGTCGGCACCATGGCGCTCGCCTGGGACGGCGAGGAGCAGCGGATGATCGTCGAGGCCCAGGCCCTCGTCGAACTCGACGCCGACTCCGACGAGGACCTCGCCGAGGCCGAGGAGCGGCTCCTGCAGGACGAGGAGAACGGCCCGCCGATGCTGCGGGTCCGGCTCTCCGGCGCCCAGGCCCGCGCCTTCGCCAAGCGGGCCCTCGACGTGGTCAACGCGGGCCGCCCGCCGTGCCCGCTGTGCAGCCTGCCCCTCGACCCCGAGGGGCACGTCTGCCCCCGCCAGAACGGGTACCGGCGCCAGGCGTGAGCCCCGTGACCCCGATCGAGGAGCTGCTCACCCGCGGTGAGCTCACCGTCCGCGGCCGCATCGCCGAGGCGTCCAACGCCGTCCTGCTGTGCACGGTGGCCTACGAGGGCACCAGCGCGGACTGCGTCTACAAGCCCGTCCGGGGCGAGCGGCCGCTGTGGGACTTCCCCGACGGCAACCTCGCCCGCCGCGAGGTCGCCGCCTACCTGGTCTCCGAGGCCACCGGCTGGGGCCTCGTACCGGCGACGGTGCTGCGCGAGGGCCCGTACGGGGAGGGCATGGTCCAGCACTGGATCGACGCCGGAGAATCGCCGGAGTCCGGGCTGCTCGCGCTCGTCGAGGGCGAGGAGGCCGGGGAGGGCTGGAAGGCGGTCGCCTTCGCCGAGGTGGGGGAGGGCCGCACCGCCCTGCTCGTGCACGCCGACGACCCCCGGCTGCGGCGCCTCGCCGTCCTGGACGCCGTGATCAACAACGGCGACCGCAAGGGCGGCCACCTGCTTCCGGCGCCCGACGGGCGGCTCTACGGCATCGACCACGGAGTGACCTTCCACACCGAGGACAAGCTGCGCACCCTGCTGTGGGGCTGGGCGGGGGAGCCGCTCACCGAAGAGGCCCGCGAGGTGCTGGGCTCCCTCGCGGACCGGCTGGCCGACGGGGGCCCGCTCGCCACCCGGCTGGGCGAACTGATCACGCCGGTCGAGCTGGCCGCCGTACGGGGCCGTGTGGCCCAGATGCTGCGCGAAGGGACGCACCCGAAGCCGTCCGGACAGTGGCCGGCGATCCCCTGGCCACCGGTCTGAGCGGCCACGACGGGGGACGCACAGATCCGGCCAGATCGCAAGAGTGTCGATCAAGCCAACAGTGCTGCTCCGGTTCGTTTCCGGAACACTCGTCCGGTTAGTCTCGAGGCATGCATGCCTGGCCCGCTTCTGAGGTCCCCGCCCTGCCTGGCAAGGGCCGCGACCTCCAGATCCACGACACCGCGACCCAAGGGACGATCACACTCGACCCCGGTCCCGTCGCCCGTATCTACGTCTGCGGGATCACCCCGTACGACGCGACGCACATCGGTCACGCGGCGACCTACAACGCGTTCGACCTCGTGCAGCGCGTGTGGCTCGACAACAAGCGGCAGGTTCACTACGTCCAGAACGTCACGGACGTGGACGACCCGCTCCTGGAGCGGGCGCTGCGCGACGGGCACGACTGGACCGAGCTCGCGGAACGCGAGACGGCCCTCTTCCGCGAGGACATGACCGCCCTGCGGATGCTGCCGCCGCAGCACTACATCGGCGCCGTCGAGGCCATACCCGGCATCGTGCCGCTGGTCGAGCGGCTCCGGGACGCGGGTGCCGCGTACGAGCTGGACGGCGACGTCTACTTCTCCGTGGAGTCCGACCCGAACTTCGGCGGGGTCTCGCACCTCGACGCGCAGGCGATGCGGATGCTGTCCGCGGAGCGGGGCGGGGACCCGGACCGGCCGGGGAAGAAGAACCCCCTCGACCCGATGCTGTGGATGGCCGCGCGACCGGGCGAGCCGAGCTGGGACGGCGGCTCGCTGGGCCGCGGCCGGCCGGGCTGGCACATCGAGTGCGTCGCCATCGCCCTGGACCACCTGGGCATGGGCTTCGACATCCAGGGCGGCGGCTCCGACCTGGTCTTCCCGCACCACGAGATGGGCGCTTCGCACGCGCAGGTCCTGACGGGCGAGTTCCCGATGGCCAAGGCGTACGTCCACGCGGGGATGGTCGCGCTGCACGGCGAGAAGATGTCGAAGTCGAAGGGCAACCTGGTCTTCGTCTCGGCGCTGCGGCGGGCCGGGGTCGACCCGGCGGCGATCCGCCTGGCGCTGCTGTCGCACCACTACCGGGCCGACTGGGAGTGGACGGACGCCGTCCTCGCCGAGGCCGTGGCCCGGCTGGAGCGGTGGCGGGCGGCCGTCTCCCGCCCGGACGGCGTACCGGCCGACGCGCTGGTCGAGGAGGTCCGCGAGGCCCTCTCCCGCGACCTGGACGCCCCCGCCGCGCTGGCGGCCGTCGACCGCTGGGTCGAGGTCCAGCTCGCCTCGGACGCCACCGACGAATCGGCCCCGGGCCTGGTCTCCCGCACGGTGGACGCCCTCCTGGGCGTAGCCCTGTAACCCGCGGCGCGGGGCTCCTGGGGCTCCGCCCCAGAC
>NZ_JBHWBP010000358.1:0-7714 GCF_042735575.1 Streptomyces sp. NPDC059564
GTCGCCGTCATGCAGACCCTCGTGGTCCCGCTGCTGCCGCACGTCCCGGACCTGACGGGGGCGAGCCCCGGCGCCGCGGGGTGGCTCGTGACCATCACCCTCCTCACCGGCGCGGTATTCACCCCGGTACTCGGGCGCGTCGGTGACATGTACGGGAAGCGGCGCGTGCTGCTCGCCTCTCTGGGCGTGCTCACCGCCGGTTGCGTCCTGTGCGCGGTCAGCTCCGACATCGGCGTCCTGATCGCCGGCCGGGCCCTGCAGGGCGCGGCTCTCGCGGTGATCCCCCTGGGCATCAGCATCATCCGCGACGAGCTCCCCGCCGACCGGGTGCTGCCCGCGATCGCCCTCATGAGCTCGACGCTCGGCATCGGTGCGGCGATCGGCCTGCCGGTGGCCGCGGTGGTCGTGGAGAACTTCGACTGGCACACCATGTTCTGGGCATCGGCCGCCCTCGGTCTGCTCGATCTGCTCCTGGTGCTGTGGATCGTCCCCGAGTCGTCGCTGCGCTCGCGCGGGCGCTTCGACGTCCTGGGGACGCTGGGGCTGACCGGTTCCCTCGTCGGACTGCTGCTCGCGATCACCCAGGGCTCGGACTGGGGCTGGACCTCCGTGCGCACGCTCGGCCTGCTCGGGGCCTCCGTGGCCGTGGGCCTGCTCTGGGGCTGGTTCGAACTGCGGACCCCCTCCCCCATGGTGGACCTGCGGGTCTCCGCCCGGCCCGCCGTCCTGCTCACCAATGTCGCGGCCCTGCTCATCGGTTTCGCCTTCTACGCGAACTCCCTGGTCACCGGCCAGCTGGTGCAGGAACCCACGAGCACGGGGTACGGGCTCGGCGCCTCCATCGTGGTGAGCGGCCTGTGCCTGCTGCCCGGCGGCCTGGCCATGGTCGCCCTCTCCCCCGTCTCCGCGCGGATCTCCGCCGCCTACGGGCCCCGTACCGCGCTCGCGCTCGCCGCCGTCGTGATGGCCGTCGGTTACGTGGTCCGCTTCTTCACCAGCCACAGCCTCTGGCTGATCGTGGCCGGTGCCACCGTGGTCGCCTGCGGCACGGCGATCGCGTACTCGGCACTGCCCGCCCTCGTCATGCGGGCCGTGCCGGTGAGCGAGACGGCCGCGGCCAACGGGCTGAACACCCTGATGCGTTCGGTCGGGCAGGCCTGCTGCAGCGCCGTGGTCGCCGCCGTGCTGGCCCATGTGACCTTCGTGGCCGGCGGCCGCACCGCCCCGACCCTGCACGCCTACCTGCTGATCTTCCTCGTCGCCGCCGGAGCGGCGCTCGCCGCCCTCGTCGCCACGCTGTTCCTGCCGTCGGACCGGCCCGGACGCGGTGCCCTGCGCGGCCGTGGCGCCGAGGGCGGTACGGTCACGGTGTCAGCGTCCGTGACCGCCGCCCGGGAGAGCGCATGAGCAGTACCGACGGATCCGTCGCCGCCACGACCGGTGGCGAGGCGGGGGCCGAGACCGGGCGCGACGCCATCGTGCGTGCCGCGCGGCGGGCGTTCACGCTGCGGCCGTACGCCGAGGTCACGATGCGCGGCATCGCCGCCGCGGCCGGGGTGAGTCCGTCGCTGATCGTGAAACGGTTCGGCAGCAAGGAAGCCCTGTTCAACACGGTCGCCGACTTCGGGACGGCCGCCGACGAACTGTTCTCCGCTCCGCCGTCGACGCTCGGGCGGCACCTGGTCCTGACCATGGTCGGGATGCGCGACCGGGGCCGGGGGGACCCGCTGCTGCGGGTCGTGTTCTCCCTGGGCATCGAGGACGAACGCACCCTGCTGCGCGCACGGTTCCGCGAGCAGGTCACCGACCGGCTGGCCGCTGCCCTGACCGGCTCCGACGCGCGGCTGCGGGCCGAGCTGATCGCCGGCCAGCTGCTGGGCCTCGGCGCCACCTTGAGCCTGCACCGGCCGGACGGCGCCGGCTCCCACGCCACCGCCGAACGGCTGGCGGACCTGTACGCGCCCGGCCTCCAGCGGCTCATCGACGGGGCCTGACACCGACGCCCGGCCGTCGGCGTAGCTCATGATCTTGCCGGGTCTTGCTGAGCCGTCTCACGCAGCGGCTCACGAGGGGGTCGGGCGAACTGCGGGAGGCGGCCGCGGCGGCGGGCGAGCTCGGCCCCCGGGCCGTATCGCTGGTCCCGGCGCTGCGCGCAGCCCTCGGCGGCCCGGACGGTGGCACCACCACCCCCGACCTCGACGCGGACACCGCGGTTGCCGAGGCCCTCTGGCGCATCGGCCAGGACCCCGGCCCCGTGGTCGCGGCGCTGGACTCGGTCTTCGTACGGGCGGCGCAGAACCCCTGGGGCCGGTGGGCCGGGGTCCGGGCGGCCCGGGCAGCGGCGCTCCTGGGACCGGCCGGGCGGCCGCTGACCCCTCGCCTGCACCCCCTGCTCGGCGACCCGGAGCAGGTGCCCGCGGCGGCACTCGCCCTCGTGGCCGTGGCGGATCCCGCCTCGCTGGACCGTACGGCGCTCGCGGAGGCCGTTCTCGACGCGGCCCGCCGGGAAGCCGATCCGATGGGGGCGCTCCGAGCCCTGGAAGCCCTGGGCGCCGGCGCCCTGTCTCCCGCCCACCGCAGGAGCTTGGCCGCTCTTGCCGACGGCGACGCGCGGGTGGTCCGTTCAGGGGTGGAAGACCGGATCATCCGTGGGGACGAGACCTTCCGGAACCGGGCGCGGGCGCTCCTCTGAAGGGCCCGTCGAACCGGGCGAACACCGTCGTCGCCAGGTCCCGGGCGGCTCGCCGTGGTGGCGCCGGAAGGCGGCCGCGAACGCGTAGGGCGAGCCGTAGCCGACGGTACGGGCGATGGCCGTGAGGGCGAGGTCGCCGGTGCGCAGGTGGTCGCGGGCCAGCGCCATCCGCCAGTCGGTCAGGTACTGCATGGGGGTCTGGCCGAGGGCCTGGCGGAAGGTCCGGGCGAAGGCAGCCCGGGACAGGCCGCTGATCGCGGCGAGTTCGGGGATCGACCACGGATGGCCGGCGTTCTCGTGCATGGCCTCCAGCGCGGCGCCCAGCCGGGGGTCCGCGGATGCCCGGTACCAGCGGGGTGCGGACGGGCTGTGGCGGAAGTCGTTGCGGATGGCGAGCACCAGGAGGACGTCGAGGAGGCGGTCCAGCACCGTGGGCCGGCCCGGCTCGGGGGTGGCCAGCTCGTGCGACAGGAGCGCGATCACGTCGCGCAGGGGATCGCCGACCGCGGCCGAGAGGGTCAGCACCTGCGGCAGTGCCTCCAGCAGGCCGGTTCCGATGTCGCCCGAGAACCGGTACGCGCCGCAGAGGAAGACCGTCGCGCGCGGGTCCTCGGCACCCCCGTCGTGGGCGTGCCGGGCCCGGAATTCCTCCGGTTCGAGACAGCCGGTGCCCGGCTCGTGTCCGATGTGGTGGTCGGGGCCGCCGCGGACGAGCGTCACTTCCCCCGGCACCAGTTCCACGGCGCTGCCGGGGTCGTCGAGCCACAGCCAGCCGCGGCCCCGGACGACGGTGTGCACGGCGAGCTGGATCGAGCCGGCCAGCCGCAGCCCCCACGGCGGCTCGGCCACCGTCCGGGCGAAGACGGCGCCGGAGGCGCGGGCCCGGGCGAGGTGGTCGTGCAGTATGTCCACCCGATCAGTATCAGCGGGACAGGCATCGTGGGCATCGGTCCGAGCGTTTGACACAAAGGAACGAGCGATTCACGCATTGATCCACTCGTCGTGCACTCTCAGGATGGAGCCATGACTGGATCACCACACACCGCACTCGTCCTCGGCGGCACCGGGCGGACCGGCTCGCTCGTGGCGAGGGAGCTCGCCGGGCGGGGGCTCGGTGCCCGCACCGCGGCGCGCCACGGCGGCGACGTGCTGTTCGACTGGGACGACCCGACCACCCACCCCGGTGCTCTCGACGGCGTCGACCGGCTCTACCTCGTCACGCCCGTCCTGCGGGTCGCCTACGCCGACCAGGTGGCCGCCTTCCTCGACCTCGCGGTGGCCACGGGGGTGCGCCACGTGACGTACCTCAGTACCCATGGCAGCGACCAGGCACCGCCGGAGGTCGACATCAGGGCCGTCGAGGCGGACCTCGCCTCCCGAGGGGCGATCACGCACTCGATCCTGCGCCCCGCCTGGGTGATGCAGAACTTCGGCGACGCACACCTGCCGGTCGTCGACGGGGTGATCACGGTGCCGACCGGCGGCGGAGCGGAAGCCTTCGTCGACGCGGCCGACATCGCCGCGGTCGCGGCCGAGACGCTGCTCGCCCCCGAGTCCCACGCCGGCGCCCAGTACGCGCCCACCGGCCCGCGGGCCCTCACGGTCGGCGAAGTCGCCGACATCATCGCCGCGGTGACCGGCCGGCCCGTCAGGCACCGGGACATCGACCCCGGCGTATGGATCGGCGGTGCGGTCGCGGCCGGCCTCGTCCCCGCCGACTACGCGGTCGTGCTCCGCTGGCTGACCGGCACCATCATCTCCGGCAACGGTTCCACGCCCAACGACGACGTGGAGAAGGTCACCGGCCGGCCGCCGGCCGGATTCCGCGCGTTCGCCCGGCGCAATGTCCACGCCTGGACCTCCGCGTCGGTGAGGTGACCGTGTCCATCGACGGCATCACCGATTTCGCGGCGCTGGACCCGTTCTTCCGGATCGTCGGCGAGGGCCTGGCGGGGCTGGTCGACGGGGAGCACTTCTTCGACCTCCTGGCCGAGGACGTGGTCTTCGAGTACGTGGTCTCCGTGCCCGGCTATCCGCGCCGGGTGCGGGGACGCCGGGCGGTCGCCGACCTGTACCGGGGCTATGGCGACGTCATGGTTCTGCACGGCGCGGACGGGCTCGCCGTGCACCGGGACCCCGAGACCTCCGTGGTCGTGCTGGAGTACGCCGTCCACGGGCGGGCGGTCCACACGGGGCGGGCGTACGACAACCACTTCGTCTCCGTGATCACCGTCAAGGACCGCAGGGTGACGCACTGGCGGGACTATCTGGACCCCGTCGCCGTCTTCCGGGCCGTCGGCTGGCCGGCGGAGGCCCGCTAGGACCAGTCGTCAAAGGGGCGGGAGCCGTGGGCGGCCTCAGGCGCCGTTCTCGGAGAAGTGCTGGTAGTCCGGCTCGGACCAGCGGGCGCCCCAGTACCAGCCGACCTCCTCGAAGGCCCTGGTCACGGCGTCGCCCGGACGGATCACGCCGGGGCCGGCCCGGTCGCGGTCGAGGTGGGTCCGCCCGTTCGGCGGGTGGCTCGTGCCGTAACGGTCGACGTACGGGTTCTCGACGGGGTTGATGTCCACGGCGTCGCCCCAGGCGTGCCGCGACTGCCGGCGCGGGTCGCCGGTGACCTGGCGGCAGTTGAAGGCGGAGGTGTTGTCGTCGGCCATGGCCCGCTCGTCGCTGCCGTCGTACTCGGCCGTGACGCGCATCCGGCGAATCGGGAATCGGTGCTCGAAGGCCTCGGCGAACACGTGGAGCACGGGGTCCACCGCTTCCCGGTGGACTATGAGCTCGCCCTGGTGGACCTTGCCGTCGAAGCCCCAGTGGTTCATCCGGACGAGCCGGAGCGTGTCCGGGGGTACGGGGCATCCGGGCCGGTAGCTGGCGCCCAGTTTCCCGGCCGGAACGGCCGAGACCTCGGCGGCCAGCTCCGCCACCGGGTTCCCGGGCTCCACCGCCGCCCGGAACCCCGGTGCCGCTGCCTCCGGCACTCCGCAGGCCGACGTCGACACGCAGAGCACGGCGGTCAGGGCCACGGCTACGAACCGGTAGCTCACCGATCCACCGTAGATCCACCCGCCCCGACCGGCGCGGCGGAGGCGGTGCCAGGCCCTAGGCCGGAGTGAAGGTCACCGGCAGGCTCTCGGGGCCGCGGAGGCCGCCGGGGCGCCAGCGGATCTCCTCCGGCGGCACGGCCAGGGCCAGCCCGGGGAGGCGGCGCAGGGCGGCGCCGATGGCGATCTGCCCCTCCAGCCGGGCCAGGGGTGCGCCCAGGCAGTAGTGGATGCCGTGTCCGAACGCGAGGTGGGCGTTGTCCTGGCGGGTGATGTCCAGGAGGTCGGGGTCGGGGAACCGTGCCGGGTCGCGGTCGGCGATGGCCGAGGCGATCAGTACGGTCGCTCCGCGCGGGATGGTCACGCCCGCGATCTCCACGTCCTCGCGGGCGAACCGGGCGATGCCGGGACTGACCGGGCCGTCGTAGCGCAGGAACTCCTCGATCGCGTCCGGCAGCAGCTCGGGGTCGGAGCGCAGCAGGTCGAGCTGGTCCGGGTGGGCGAGGAGCGTGGCGATGCCGCCGCCGATCAGGTTGACGGTGGTGATGTAGCCGGCGGCCAGCAGCAGGAACACCATGGCGATCAGCTCGTCCTCGTTCAGCCGCTGTTCCTCGTCACGGGCGGTGATGAGGCCGCTGAGCAGGTCGTCGCCGGGGTGTGCCCGCTTGGCCCGGATGAGCTCGGTCACGTAGGCGCGCATGTGCTGCCACGCCTCGCTCACGACGGCGACGTCCGGCAGCTTCGCTCCCCGCATGACGATGCGGTCGGTCCAGCGCTGGAAGTCGTGGCGGTCGTCCACCGGTACTCCGAGCAGTTCGCTGATCACCGTGACCGGGAGCGGCAGCGCGAAGTCCGCCACGAGGTCGGTGTGGCCGGCCGGGACGATCGCGTCCAGCAGCCGGTCGGTGATGGACTGGATCCGGGGCCGCATTTCGGCCACTCTGCGGGCGGTGAACGCCTTGGAGACCAGGCGGCGCAGTCGGGTGTGGTCGGGCGGGTCGCTGCGGAGCATGGTGCTCAGCATCGATTCGCGTTGTGTGTCGCGCAGCTGGTTCAGGAGCCGGGTGTCCGTGGCGTCGCGTACGTCGCTGCTGAGGCGGGGGTCGGACAGGGCCGCGAGTGCGTCGTCGTAGCGGCTGACCAGCCAGGCGTCCAGGCCGCCCGCGATGACCGCGCGGCGTACGGGGGCGTCCTCGAGCAGTTGCCGGTACAGCGGGAAGGGGTCCGCGACGAAGGCCGGGTCGGCATAGGGCAGAAGGACCGGCCGTTCGGTCATGATGCCTCCAGGAGTGCGTGCCCTCGCTGGGAAGAGGGGGGTGTGCGTTCAAGTCTCGCCGGATGCCGGCCGGCGTGCCGGGCCGCTCGCGGATCAGTCCCGGATCAGCAGCACCACGGCTGCCAGGACGACGGCCAGGCCCAGCGAGAGGACTCCGTAGACCACCCGGTGGTCGCGGAGCACCGGGACGAAGCGGTCCAGGGCGAAGCGGCCCGGGCCGGTGAGGGCGAGGGTGACGGCTCCGGCGACGAGCAGGGACTCGAACTCGACGCCCGTCAGACCGAGCACGGCGCCGGTCCACTTGACGGCGATGGCGTTGATCATGACGCCGACGACGGCGGCCGCGGCCAGTGGGGTGAGCAGGCCGAGGATCAGGCCCAGACCGCCCAGCGTCTCGGTCAGGCCCGCGATCACCGCCATGGTCTCGCCCGCCGGGTAGCCCGCCTTGCCGAAGTACATGCCGGTGATCTTGACGCCGGGGCCGTCGAACCACCGGAACAGCTTCTGGGTTCCGTGGATGGCCATGATCACGCCGAGTACGACGCGCAGCACGGGCAGGCCGACGTCGTAGGGCGTGGTGCTGCCGGTCATGGATCGGTGAGCGGCGGGGAAGCGGATCTCGGCCATGGTGGCGCCTTCTGTCGGGGGCGGAAGGGGCGTGCTCGGGCGGGCGCGTCCCTCGGAAGCCGCCGGCCCGCACCC
>NZ_JBHWBP010000359.1:0-7703 GCF_042735575.1 Streptomyces sp. NPDC059564
GGGCGGGGCGTCCGCGTGGGTGGCCGGGTCGTCCCAGTCGAACCGGACGTCGGCCCCGCCACGCGCCGCCGTACGGGGCGTGATTCCTCGCTGGGCGAGCTGGTCGGCCACCAGCGAGCCGGTCCGGCCGGTACCGCCCAGGGTGGCTCCTCAGAGCAACCCTCGGCCCACACGTCGCCAGCGTGTCGTGTGGTCCGGGGAAAGGGCGAAGTGTCCTCTCCCCAGGAGGCAAGCGCATCGATGGCACGCCCTCGGTGCGGACCGTCGCCGACGGCTAGAGCACGAACTTCGTCACGAAGGGCTGGGATGTGGTGGGCCAGATCCGGTGCGGTAAGCAGTGGGAGGATCGCGGTCAGGGCAGCCTCGCGAACCTCCTGCGAGTTGTCGGCTAGGAGTTGGCGTGTCGCGTCGAAGAGAGTGGGGCGAATCGCACGGAAGGCGTCGATGTCGGCCTGTTCGCCAGGCGGCCATTCCGCGGTGTGGTTGGCGTCCTCGGCCGTGCTACGAAGCCAGTTCAGAAGACCCACACGCAGCAGAAATTGGGGCTGCGCGCCGTAGTGGGCGTCTTCGTAAGGGGTGCGGTCGGAAACCTCCGCCAGCGTTCGGGGATCCTCCAGGATCGCCGCGACGAATGACGCAGCGGGAGCGGTTGCGCTGTAGAAGGTGTTCTGATGCGTAACGGCTTGGTCCAAGTCCCGGAGGGCGGCACCCTGGACGCGTGGGTCTTCGTCCAGGAGCTGCAGAAGGATAAGTGGCGTCGCCGGCGCGACGTTCGGGCAGCAGTGCTCGACCGCGTTCCAGTCCGTTCCTAGCAGCAACTCCTGCGGGTCAACGAATCCGTCGTGCCCGTTCTTGATCCTCATCGGGCAAGTGTGCCAGCCCCTCCAGGGGGCATGCTCAGCCCTCCCTTACTCAGGCTGATGGGAAGTGCCGGCTTGGGAGCCGGGTGTCATGCGGGCTTCGAGGTAGGCGGTCCAGTCGGATCCGGCACCGCGGCGCCATTGTGTTGCCGTGATGACGTGGAGACCGAGGAGGGGCGCTAGGTGTGTTGTCCCGGGAGGTTGTGGACGGGTGAGCCAGGTCTCGGCTGAGGGATCTTGAAGGAGTGTGACCCAGATACGCCAGAAACCCGCCAGAACTTGATCTCGGCCTGCTGAGTGCCTGACGCTGTCGGGGATCTTGGCGATGACGGTCGGCCATGCCCTCTACATCTCAGTCTCCAAGATCCCCGACCTCGTCACCCGCGATCAGCTCTGCGTCTCCTCGCGGCGTCCAATAGCGGCCGCATCGGGAACGACGAGCAGCTTGCCGGTGGTACGCCGAGCCTCCAGATCGCTGTGGGCCCGGGCGGCCTCGGACAATGCGTAGCGGCCCGTTACGGTGACCTCAAGCGCCTTGGAGCGCACCCACTCGAACACATCGGCGGCTCGTCGGAGCAGTTCGGACCGATCGGCGATGAAGTCCCCGAGGCTGGGCCGGATCAGGGTCAGCGAACCGCCGTGGGCGAGCCGAATCGGATCAAACGGCGGCACGGCACCACTTGCCGCGCCGAAGAGCACGAGATGGCCGCGGGTTCGCAGGCTGGCGAGGCTCGCATTGAAGGTGTGCGCGCCGACGCCGTCGAAGACAACCGGCAGTCCCTGACCGCCGTTGAGCCGCCTCACCTCGGCTGCGAGATCGTCGACCGCGGAGGAAAGGACCACCTCAGCGGCCCCGGCACGCTTCGCCAGCTCGGCCTTCGCCGTGGTCGACGTCGTGCCGATCACCCTGCCGCCGAGATGGGTGATGAGCTGGGTCAAAAGCAGCCCCATGCCACCAGCAGCCGCATGCACGAGCACCGTGTCGCCCCCCTGAACCGGGTAGGCGTCCTTGACGAGATAGTGCGCGGTCATGCCTTGGAGGAGCACGGCGGCGGCTGTCTCGAAGCCGATATCGTCGGGCAGCGGCACCAGCCGGGAGGAGTCCACGACGGCCCGCTCGGCGTAGGTGCCGGGAATCTCCACCCAACCGACCCGGTCCCCGACTGCGACGTCAGCGACGCCGGGTCCAACTTCGACGACCGTGCCGGCGCCCTCAGCGCCCGGGGTGAAGGGCAGCGGGAGGCTGTACCGGCCTTCGCGGTGGTAGACGTCGAGGAAGTTGACCCCGGATGCGGCGACCTCCACGACCGCCTCGCCCGGACCCGGCCGCGGCTGGTCCACCTCGGCCTCCTGCAACACCTCGGGACCGCCCACTTCGTACACCTGAATAGCTCGCATGACTCTCCAATTCCGGCTCACATCCCCCACCAACCCCGTGGATGGCGATCCGATTCCCGGCATGCAGATCAACGCCCGCCAGCGCCACGCGCTGGCCGGCTGCCTGACGAACGGGGCCGCCGCCGTCAAGGTGTCGGTCGGAGTCGTCCGAGCCCACCAGTCCCGAGGGCGTCCTCCCAGCGAGCTCCCACCATGACGGCCCCGCATCCACTCGCGCCTGAGCGGGA
Organism: Streptomyces sp. NPDC059564; assembly: GCF_042735575.1. Taxonomy (NCBI): domain Bacteria; kingdom Bacillati; phylum Actinomycetota; class Actinomycetes; order Kitasatosporales; family Streptomycetaceae; genus Streptomyces; species Streptomyces sp. NPDC059564. The sequence goes on from NZ_JBHWBP010000359.1 coordinate 2,486, forward strand.
GCAGCACGTCAAACTCCTCCGCGGGAAGGACCATAGATCAGGCGCGGACAACGGACAGATGACAACCCTGTCCATAACTTCTGCTCCAGGGCCAGGCCGCCCGCCAGGACGCCGGGACCGGGGACGGACTCGGCAGCCTGGGCGAGCATCGGCTCGAAGGGAGGGGTCAGGACCACTCGGGGTTGGCCTCCTTCACCGCCCCTCCGTGCCTGGCCCCCAGCGTCACCGGCCGGGCGCCGTCCAGCGCGCTGGATGCGGCCAGAAGGCCCCGCAACGTCAGGCTGCGGGGTGGGCCGGCTTCTGCTGTGACTCCAGGAGCCGGGCGCGGCACTCCTGGCAGGGCGGGTTCCCAACCCCGGCGTGACAGAGGGGCCATGGCAGACGAGGACGTTAAGCCGTCCTCGCCCCTCATCGCCACGCGCCGTCGGTCTCGTTACAGGGAGCCGAACAGCCAGTTGCCCGGTGCCTGCGGGTCCTCGCTGGTGCCGTACTCCTCGGTGGCACGGCGGATCTCCTCGCGGTCCAGGGTGCCGTTGCCGTCCCGGTCCAGCTTCGCGAAGGCCACCTTCAGGTCTGCGGGTGAAGCTCCCAGCGTCTTGGAGAACATGGTGACGTACTCGTCCTCGTCGATGAGGCCGTTCCCGTCGGTGTCGGCGATGTCCATCCATCCGGCCACCACCGCAGTCAGCCGCTCCAGGACGCCCTGACGGTCGTTACCCAGAGCCTTAGGCATGCCCGCGACGAACTCCGAAGCGTCCACCGGGCCGCTGCCGTCGACGGCCATGCTCGACAGATCCTTGCGCCAGAACTCACCCAGTGCGCTGCGCAGCTGCGTGATCTTCGTGGTCTCCTGGACGTCGAACGCCGCGGCGAGCCGGTCGGCGAGAGCGAGGACGTCATCCTCGACCAGACGGCCGTCTCCGTCGAGGTCGAGCATCGCGAAGATCCGGCGCAGCTTCTGTTCCAGGACCCCTGTAGCGCTGACCATCGTGTCTTCTCCTCTTCTGCCGCTGGGGCGGTTACGGATCACTGGGTCGTGATCATGTGAGGAGGAACGATCGGGATCGGCTGCGGGCACGGTCGCGCGCCGCAGCACATAGGCACGGATGGCTGAGGTTTCCACCAGCGCGGGAGCGTCCACTTTCGTCGGTGGGGCGAGGTGCGACGTTGTCTCCACTGACGGCCTGGGTGAGTACCTCGCTGCGCTTCATCGGCCTCAGCTCAACGTGCCTGGCATGCCTCCTCCGCCATGGGACCGAGCCGGTCACCGTTGTGGGCCGGCGTCGATCAGGGGGATGACTTCGTCGAGGTGGCGGACGGTTGCCCAGGCGCGGTGGGTATGGCGGGTGGAGGTGGTCGTTGTGACGAGGACTCCCCGGCCGGTGGCGTCGAACATCAGAAGGTCATTGCTCCCGTTCCCGATCGCCACAGTCTCGCCCGGTTTCAGGCCGTGGGCAGCGGTGAACTGTCGGAGCTGGCGGAGTTTGAGGTCGGCGGTGTCCCGGGTGAAGTCGAGGTCTTCCAGGAAGCCCTCTGTGTTGAAGTGGAGCTGGCCGTTTCCGTATCCGCAGGTGGCCTGGAGGCGGCCGGTCATGATGTTGGCGTAGAGCTGGGCGGAGCTGGTGATCAGGCACAAGGGCAGGCCGCGGGCCATGAGGGCCGCGGCGAGGCGCAGGGCGTCGTCCTTGATCGGCAGCTGGTGGAAGACGCTTTCGATGGTGGTGCGGGTGGCGAGGCCGGCCCGGGTCCACAGTTCGAGCAGCTGGGTGCGGATCTGCCCGTGGGTGAGCTGTTCGGCCTGGTAGTCCCGGTAGAGGGCGGTGACCTCGCCGATGGGTGCGCCGAGGGCGCGGCTGAGTTCGACGACGGAGCTTTGCGGGGTGAGGGTGTGGTCGAGGTCGCAGACGACCGCACGGACCGGAGGCAGCCGGGTCGAGTCGGCGGTTGGGATGGTGGTTGGGTGCAGGCGGAGGCCGGGATCGGCGGGTCGCATCGGTGGGATCCGGCTCATTGGGCGCTGATGGAGTGGGGCGCGGGGACGGCCACTCGGAAGCGGGGCGACTGCAAGGCGGCCCTGCTGGTGTGCCGGGTCAGGGTAGGGAGCTGCTCGGGCCAGTCGGGGAGGGCAAGGCGTGTGGGGCCGGCGTGCAGGCGCACCGGGGCTAGGGCGTAGGTGAGCTGTCCGCTGCGGGGGGTGAACACGGGCAGCGGCATGAGCAGGGGCACGGTGGTGCGGCGGCTGTGGTGGGCGACCATGGTGACCTGCACGTCCTGGTCCCTGGTGATGCGGACCTGCTGGTCGGTCCAGTCGAAGCGGGCCGGTTGTTTGTCCAGGCCCCAGATGTCGCGGCCGCCTTGCTGGGATGCGGCACTGTCGACCCAGATGTGGTGGATGAAGGTGCCGATGCGGTAGCCGGAGCGCACCAGGCTCGCGATGACGAATTCGTTGTAGCGCAGGTCCCCGTCGAGGTAGCGGATCGCGGCGATCAGAGCGTGCCGGGGCAGGAGTGTGGAAAGGCCCCGAGGTACCGGCGGAAGGCAGGGCGTGGAGAAGAGTCCCATCCACATCGTGCCGGACATGCTCCATGGAGCCGACGGGTAGCCGGGAAGGCCCGGCGGCCGAGGGTTCTTCGCCCGGTTCATGTGGTGCTCCTGGTCGTGGGAGCCGGCTGGTGCCGGAGAGATTGCCCAGGGCGGGGGGTGTGCGGGTGGCCGAAGTCGCGGCGGGCAGGCCCGCCGAGGGCTGCCAGCCAGCGGAAGGTGCGCGGGCTGAGCTGGTAGGCGCCGTACGACAGGGGCAGCCAGCCGGGGATGTCGACGGTGTCCCTGCCCCTGGCCAGAGCGCGTCCGATGGCCGCGGCCACCTGCTCGGGGGTGCACGGGGGCAGGTGGTCGGCGAAGCGCGGGAGGCGGTGGGAGGGGACGTGGCGGCGGAAGAAGTCGGTTCCCGCGATCAGGCCCGGGCGTACCAGGGTGACCCGGATCGCGTGGTCGGCCAGTTCCAGACGTGTGACGTCGGTGAACGCTTCCACAGCGGCTTTCGTCGCCACATAGGCCGCGGCCGGCCCTCTGCCGCGTACGCGGCAGAGTGAGGACCCCATGTTGACGATGTGGCCGCTGCGCTGTTGCCGCATATGTGGGAGTACGGCGGCCACGGTGTGGACCATCGCGTCGTATCCGGTGCGCATCATCAGCAGCGCGTCCGGCGTGTTGGACTCGTGGAAGTCGTGCCAGCGGACGAACGCGGCGTTGTTGACCAGCACGTCGATCCGCCCATGATCCTGCAGAGCCTGGGTCGTCCAGTCCCGCACCTGTTCCTGATCGGTGACATCGACCTGCGCGAGCTGGACGCGGTAGCCGCCCGGACAGCCGGCAAGTCGCTGCCGGGCGTCGTGGAGATTCTGGTCGCAGATGTCGGCGACGTAGACGTGCGCGCCCGCCCTGGCCAGCAGGCGGGTGACCGCCCAGCCGATTCCCTGGGCGCCCCCGGTGACCAGGCACACCCGCCCCCGCGGATGCCACAGGCTCTCCCGGCCTCGGCCGGCCCTCACGAGACAGCCCAACCGCGCAGGCAGGACGCGAACTCGTCGCGAGCCACCGGATCGTCGATAGCGTCGGGCAGCCGGTACATGGCCTGGTTGAGATGGGCGTCGATCCGCTCCCGTAGCCACAGCAGCGCGCCACACTCTTCGATCAGGTCCCGCGTCTGAAGGATCCCTGCGCTGTCTGGGGCAGCGGTGTCGTGGAAGTAGGCGAGCAGCTTCTCGCGGGCCGGCCCCTCGCTTTGAAGCGCGTACGCCACCGAGGGGACGATTCTTCGTTGACGGAGGTCCGCCAGCCGGTCCACCGCCGTGGGCCCGTCACCGGCCGCGTACTCCTCCAGCTCATCCCACAAAGCCCACGCCTTGCCGAACTCGGAGCCGACCTCGGCCGCCGCCTGCACCTGGGCCTCGGACGCGCCCGCACACAGGGCCCCTGCGGCGCAGGCGAACGCCGCACCGGGTGCGATCTTCGCCGCGGACACCGCCAGAGCCTCCTGGAGCGACGCCACGTTCGAGCCCTCGAAGGTCACATCCAGGATCTGGCAGTTCGCGATCTCCCGAACCACCTCCGATAGCCGCCGGACCAGCTCCCCCGCCAGATGCGCAGGCTCCTGCGCCAGCAGCTCGGACGCCAGACCCACCAGCGCGTTACCGACGTAGAGCGCCGCCGGAACACCGAAAACGGCATGCACCGTGGGGCGGCCGTTGCGCACCAGCTCCTCGTCGATGATGTCGTCGTGGACCGTCACACTCGCCAGCAACAGCGATCCCGCCACCGCCGCATTGCGGGCCCGGTTCCACGCGTGTTCCCCGCCACCAGATGAGAGCAGAAACAAGCTCCCGTACCGGCGCCGCGTACACGCAACCACCGGACAGGGCAACCCGTCTGCGTCCACCCAGCGGAAGTAGTACTCCGCCATCCCACGCAGCGGCTGCTCCAACCGCCCCACCGCAGCACGCAAATGTGGATCCAGGAACGCCACCACCTCCCGGCTCACCTGCCGCACATCGCGCGGAACTACGACCTCTGCCTGCCTCATGCCTCTCCCAGACTCCAGTGCCATGCCCGCGCAACGAGAACGCAGCGTTTGCCCCACTCACCCAAGCGCCCTCACATCCCCCGCCATGGCCGTACCGCTGCCACGAGGAACCGCACCAGGGGAGCCGCCCCCGGCTCAGCACCGCTCCGTGTAGAACGCCCTGCGAACCACCCCGGACACCACCGAAGAATGTTCGATCGAAACCCCCGCCCGCCAGGACCGCGGCGCAGCCCGCTGGGTAGCTGCTTGAAGCCCTGGTCAGAGAACCCCTGAGCCTGTCCAGTTGATCAACATCATGCCGCCGCCGGCGGCGCGGGAGGCCGCCGTCATCTACACCCGCGCCAACGACGACCTCAAGGTGCCGTTCACTTTCCGCGTCCGGGTGGCCGGACTCGCTGGCGAACTTCCCGCTCCGGCAGTGGACCGCCGACGCCCGCCGCTTCTACAGCCGCGGCGACATGGACTAGGCGCGCGTCGCCCAGCTGGGGAAACTCGGCATGGTCTGGTCCCACTTCGACGTCGCCTGGGCCGAGGGCCTAGGTGTGTTGTCCTGGGACGTTGGTGACACGCGTGCTGGGTTCTTGAAATGGGTGAGGGCCTCCGGGTTCGGTGTGGATTGCGACATCTACATCGATC
>NZ_JBHWBP010000360.1:0-7682 GCF_042735575.1 Streptomyces sp. NPDC059564
GAACAGGGGTATTCGGTCCCTTTTTCGTCCCAGGACCCGGGCGGTCGGCCGGCCGACCGCCCGGAGCCGGTTAGGCTCTAGTCGGCAAGGCCGTCCCACGGCCTGACACGCCACCGCACACCCAGCGTCACATCCCAGAAGGAGATGCTCGTGCCGTCCATCGACGTCGTCGTAGCCCGGGAAATCCTGGACTCCCGAGGCAACCCCACGGTCGAGGTCGAGGTGGGCCTCGACGATGGCAGCACCGGCCGTGCTGCCGTTCCGTCCGGCGCCTCCACCGGTGCATTCGAGGCCATCGAGCTCCGTGACGGTGACCCCGACCGTTACTTCGGCAAGGGTGTAGAGAAGGCCGTCCTCGCCGTCATCGAGCAGATCGGCCCGGAGCTCGTCGGCTACGACGCCACCGAGCAGCGCCTGATCGACCAGGCCATGTTCGACCTGGACGCCACCGACAACAAGGGCTCGCTCGGCGCCAACGCCATCCTCGGCGTGTCCCTCGCCGTCGCGCACGCCGCGTCCGAGGCCTCGGACCTGCCGCTCTTCCGCTACCTCGGCGGCCCGAACGCGCACCTGCTGCCCGTTCCGATGATGAACATCCTCAACGGTGGGTCGCACGCCGACTCCAACGTCGACATCCAGGAGTTCATGATCGCCCCGATCGGCGCGGAGTCCTTCTCCGAGGCGCTGCGCTGGGGTGCCGAGGTCTACCACACCCTCAAGAAGGTCCTCCACACCAAGGGCCTCTCCACCGGTCTCGGTGACGAGGGCGGCTTCGCCCCGAACCTGGAGTCCAACCGCGCCGCGCTCGACCTCATCGTCGAGGCCATCAAGCAGGCCGGCTACACCCCGGGCAAGGACATCGCGCTCGCGCTCGACGTCGCCGCGTCCGAGTTCTACAAGGACGGCAAGTACGAGTTCGAGGGCCAGTCCCGCTCGGCCGCCGAGATGACCGAGTACTACGAGGAGCTCGTCTCCGCGTACCCGCTCGTCTCCATCGAGGACCCGCTGTACGAGGACGACTGGGCCGGCTGGAAGGTCATCACCGACCGCCTCGGCGCCAAGGTCCAGATCGTCGGCGACGACCTCTTCGTCACCAACCCGGAGCGCCTCGCCCGCGGCATCGAAGAGGGCTCGGCCAACGCCCTGCTCGTGAAGGTGAACCAGATCGGTTCGCTCACCGAGACCCTGGACGCCGTCGAGATGGCCCAGCGCAACGGCTTCAAGTGCATGATGTCGCACCGCTCCGGCGAGACCGAGGACGTCACCATCGCCGACCTCGCCGTCGCCGTGAACTGCGGCCAGATCAAGACCGGCGCCCCGGCCCGCTCGGACCGCGTCGCCAAGTACAACCAGCTGCTGCGCATCGAGGAGATCCTCGACGACGCCGCCGTGTACGCGGGCCGCTCCGCCTTCCCGCGCTTCAAGGGCTAATCACGCTCTTGCTTCCGTACGTCCCCGCACTCGGTCCCGTACCGTGTGCGGGGACGTATTGCGTAGCGCGTACACAGGGGAGGCGGGACCATGGCCGGGAACCGGGATCGGTTCTCCACCTTCTCCACCGCGACCAGGCTCAAGCAGCTCGGCGAACGGACCGCGGCCCACGTCTACCGCTCGCAGTCCCGCCGCCACATCCGCCGCAGCCGGCTCACCGGCCGGGCGGCCCTGCTGGTCCTCGTCCTCTGTACCCTGGTCGTCGCCCTCGCCTATCCGATGCGCCAGTACGTGTCCCAGCGCTCGGAGATCGCGGACCAGCAGCGGGCCGCCGACGACGCGCGCAAGCGCCTCGACCAGCTCCGCGACGAGAAGGCCCGCTGGCAGGACCCCGCCTACGCGGAGCAGCAGGCCCGCAGGCACCTGCACTTCCTGCGCCCGGGGGAGGTCGGCTACATCATGACCGACCCCGGATCCGCGGCCGCGGAACACCGCCGCGGCGGGCAGGCCGGCTCGGACCGCCCCTGGTACTCCAACGTCTGGGACGGCGTCGACAAGGCCGACCGCCCCGGCGAGTGAGCCCGTAGCCGCCCCTCCGTACCGCCCGCACCCATCCACGAGAACGAAGAGACTTCCTCCAGGCATGCAGACGCCCCCGCCCCAGACCGACCGGACCGAGCCGACCGACGCGGACATCGAGGCGTTCGAGCAGCAGCTCGGCCGCCCCCCGCGCGGGCTGCGCGCCATCGCGCACCGCTGCCCCTGCGGGCAGCCGGACGTCGTCGAGACCGCCCCGCGGCTGCCCGACGGCACCCCCTTCCCGACGCTGTACTACCTGACGTGCCCGCGGGCGGCCTCCGCCATCGGCACGCTGGAGGCCAACGGCGTCATGAAGGAGATGCAGGCCCGCCTCGCGGAGGACCCCGAGCTGGCCGCCGCCTACCAGGCCGCGCACGAGGACTACATCCGGCGCCGGGACGCCATCGAGGTGCTCCAGGGCTTCCCGAGCGCCGGCGGCATGCCGGACCGGGTGAAGTGCCTGCACGTGCTGGTCGGCCACTCGCTGGCGGCCGGCCCCGGGGTGAACCCGTTCGGCGACGAGGCCCTCGCGATGCTGCCCGAGTGGTGGGCCAAGGGCGCCTGCGTCACCCCGTGCGCGGAGAAGGCGGCGGAGAATAAGCCGGAGGAGTCCGCGTGACCCGGGTCGCGGGCATCGACTGCGGTACGAACTCCATCCGCCTGCTCGTCGCGGACTGCGACCCGGCCACCGGCGAGTTCACCGAGCTGGACCGCCGGATGACCATCGTCCGGCTCGGCCAGGGCGTGGACAGGACCGGCCGGCTGGCCCCGGAGGCGCTGGAGCGCACCTTCGCGGCCTGCCGCGAGTACGCCGAGGTGATCAAGGAACTGGGCGCCGAGCGGGTGCGTTTCGTGGCCACCTCGGCCTCGCGCGACGCCGAGAACCGGGACGAGTTCGTCCGGGGCGTCCTGGACGTCCTGGGCGTCGAGCCCGAGGTGATCTCCGGTGACCAGGAGGCCGAGTTCTCCTTCACCGGCGCCACCAAGGAGCTCACCGGCCGCACCGACCTGGAGCGGCCGTTCCTGGTCGTGGACATCGGCGGCGGCTCCACGGAGTTCGTCGTCGGCGAGGAGCACGTCCGGGCCGCCCGCTCGGTCGACGTGGGCTGCGTCCGGATGACCGAACGCCACCTGGTGGTCGACGGCGAGGTCACCGACCCGCCGACCGAGGCGCAGATCGCCGCCATGCGCGCCGACATCGAGGCGGCGCTGGACCTGGCCGCCGCGACGGTCCCGCTGGGCGAGGCCCGCACCCTGGTGGGCCTGGCGGGCTCGGTGACCACGGTCGCCGCCATCGCCCTGGACCTGCCGGAGTACGACAGGACGGCGATCCACCACTCCCGGATCCCCTACGAGCGGGTCCGCGAGATCAGCGAGCGGATGCTGACCTCGACCCACGCCGAACGCGCCGCGATCCCGGTGATGCACCCGGGCCGCGTCGACGTGATCGGCGCGGGCTCCCTGGTCCTCCTGGCGATCATGGAGCGCATGGGGGCGACCGAGGTGGTGGTCTCGGAACACGACATCCTGGACGGCATCGCCTGGTCCGCGGCCTGACGATGGTGGTGTGACGGCGGCGTTCCGGGCAGTTGGCCGGAGCGCCGCCGTTCTTTGGATGGTGTGATCAGACGTTGCGGTAGACGTCGAGGCGGTCGCCGACCTTGACGACGAGTACGACGAGCTCCCCGTCCAGGACCTGGTAGGCGATCCGGTAGCTGCCGACCCGGAGTCGGTAGAGGCCGGAGGGGCCCGTGAGCTTCTTGATGTCGGCATCCTCGCGGAACGGGTCGTCGCCCAGCGCGGTCAGTGCGGCGAGGATGCGCATCGCGGCAGGCCTGTCGATCGCCCGGAGCTGACGTTGTGCCGCGGTGGTGAACCGGAACGCGTACTTCACGCCGCGCCGTCACCCCGTTCACTGAACAGGTCGGCCAGCAGCTCGGCCATCGTCACGGTCGGGCCGCCCGCGGACAGCACGGCCTCGGCCTCGCGTGCGAGCAGTTCGTCGGCTGCCTCTTCGAGCGCGTTGAAGTCGGCGATCGGGATCAGCGCGGCCACGGGTGCGCCGTTGCGCGTGATTATGGTCGGGGTGCCCTGCTCGGCGCGGTTGATGTGGTCCGCGAGGTGGGCGCGTGCTTCGCGCACGGTCACAGCGTTCTCACTCATGCCCGCAGTGTACGCGCGAGGGTGTACACGGGCCGTTGTGGCCCGCCGGGGGCTGAACATCGGGTTCCGCCTGATGACGGGATCGTGGGACGGGCGAGGGAGTGGCGTGCGGGGGCCGTGCGGAGGGGACTTGGGGGGTCTTCGGGGGCTGAAAGTCCCCTCGTCCCCATGAACTTCGTGAAGTTCTTCACAAGGAAAAGCGGCCCGTTGGGTCAACAGGGCATCAGTTCGAGGCCTTCTCGGGGGTCACAGGGCCGTTTCTCCGTGTGTTTGTGCGAAGAAGGGGTGCGACGGGTTTCGTATCAGAGGTAAGGACAAAGACCAGTGGTCCAGTCCGGTTCAGCCCTCGGAGGCCAGTTCAGGACGGGTGCACAACGATTCCTGACCTGCCGTGGTTCCCGTCGCGCACCATGATCTGGGTCACGTGGGCGGCGCAGTGTAGCAGAGGCCCCGGAGCACCTTGTGAAGGGGCTCACGAGCGTCACCCCTTGGGGTGCTGGATACTCATTCCATGAGCACCACGGAGCGTCCCAGGATCCTCGTTGTAGGAGGTGGGTACGTAGGCCTGTACGCGGCCAAGCGGATCATGAAGAAGATGCGCTATGGCGAGGCGACCGTCACGGTCGTCGACCCGCGGTCGTACATGACCTACCAGCCCTTCCTCCCCGAAGTGGCCGCAGGCAGCATCTCGCCTCGGCACGTCGTCGTCCCGCTGCGACGCGTGCTGCCCAAGGCAGAGGTTCTCACCGGCCGGGTCACCACCATCGACCAGGACCGCAAGGTCGCCGTCGTCACGCCGCTGGTCGGCGAGGCGTACGAGCTGCCCTTCGACTACCTGGTGATCGCGCTCGGCGCCGTCTCCCGCACCTTCCCGATCCCCGGCCTCGCCGAACAGGGCATCGGCATGAAGGGCGTGGAAGAGGGCATCGGCCTGCGCAACCACGTACTCGAGCAGCTCGACAAGGCCGAGTCCACGACGGACGAGAACGTCCGCCGCAAGGCGCTCACCTTCGTCTTCGTCGGCGGCGGCTTCGCCGGCGCCGAGACGATCGGCGAGGTCGAGGACATGGCCCGCGACGCCGCGAAGTACTACTCCACGATCAAGCGCGAGGACATGCGCTTCATCCTGGTCGACGCGGCCGACAAGATCCTCCCCGAGGTCGGGCCCAAGCTCGGCACCTGGGGCAAGGAGCACCTCGAGTCCCGCGGCATCGAGATCTACCTCAACACCTCCATGGACTCCTGCGTGGACGGCCACGTGGTGCTGAAGAACGGCCTCGAGGTCGACTCCAACACCCTGGTGTGGACCGCGGGCGTCAAGCCCAACCCGGTCCTGGCCCGCTACGGCCTGCCGCTGGGCCCGCGCGGCCACGTGGACGCCGAGCCGACCCTCCAGGTCAAGGGCACGGACTACATCTGGACCGCCGGCGACAACGCCCAGGTTCCCGACATGGCCGCCCGCAAGGCCGGCGTCGAGAACGCCTGGTGCCCGCCGAACGCCCAGCACGCGCTGCGCCAGGCCAAGGTCCTCGGCGACAACGTCATCTCGGGCATGCGCGGCTTCCCGCAGTCCGAGTACGCGCACTCCAACAAGGGTGCGGTGGCGGGCCTCGGCCTCCACAAGGGCGTCGCGATGATCGTCATGGGCAAGATGAAGATCAAGCTCAAGGGCCGGCTCGCCTGGTACATGCACCGTGGCTACCACGGCATGGCCATGCCGACCTGGAACCGCAAGATCCGCGTCTTCGCCGACTGGACCCTCGGCATGTTCCTCAAGCGCGAGGTCGTCTCCCTCGGTGCGCTGGAGACCCCGCGCGAGGAGTTCTACGAGGCCGCCAAGCCGGCCCCGGCTCCGGCCGCCGCGGCGACCCCGGCCCAGAAGGCCAAGGCCTCCTGACCCGGCGCGAGCCCGCAGCACCCTGAGCAGTACCAGCACGTCCCCGAAGGGGCCGCCCGCCATCCGTGGTGCGGGCGGCCCCTTCGGCGTACCCGGGGCCGGTCCGATCGCGGGGTCCGACGGCCGGGACTGATTGACGCGGGCACGAAATGGGTAGGCCGTTCGGTCGGAACTTATGGAGGTGCCTACGATGACCGACGCCGCGCCGCGGCTGGCCGCTCTTGCCGAAACCCTGCTGGGCGCCCCCCTGCCCGTCCGCATACGGGCCTGGGACGGTAGTGAAGCCGGACCCGCCACCGGTCCCACCCTGGTGCTCGAAAACCGGCGCGCGCTGCGCCGCATCCTGTGGAAGCCCGGGGAGCTGGGGCTGGCCCGTGCCTGGGTCGCCGGGGACCTGACCGTCGACGGCGACCTGTTCGACCTGCTGGACCGGGTGGCCGGGCTGCTCTGGGAGCGGGAGCCCGCCGCCGCGCCCGCCGTGCTGCCGCCCCGCACCGGGCTGGCCAAACTCGCCGCCCTGCGCCCGCACCTGCCCGCCCGTGCCTCCGGCGCCGCCGGGACGGCCGCGTTACTGCGCGACCCGGCGACCCGGGACGCCGTACGGGAACTCGTGTCCCTGGCGCGGCCCTGGACCGCGCCGCCGCCGCCCCCCGAGGAGGCGGTCCGCCGGGGCGGCCCCATCCACTCCAAGGGCCGCGACCGCCAGGCCATCAGCCACCACTACGACGTGGGCAACGAGTTCTACGAGCGGGTGCTGGGCCCCTCGATGGTCTACTCGTGCGCCTACTGGAGCCCCGGCGGCACCCTGGAGGAGGCCCAGCGGGACAAGCTCGACCTGGTCTGCCGCAAGCTCGGCCTGGGGGAGGGCGAACGGCTCCTCGACGTCGGCTGCGGCTGGGGCTCCATGGCCCTGCACGCGGCCCGCGAGTACGGGGTCCGGGTCACCGGCATCACCCTCTCCCGCGAGCAGGCCGCGTACGCCCGCAAGCGGATCGCCGAGGAGGGCCTGACCGACCGGATCGAGATCCGGGTGCAGGACTACCGGGACGTCAAGGACGGCCCGTACGACGCGATTTCCTCGATCGGCATGGCCGAGCACGTCGGCGCCGACCGCTACCGCGAGTACGCCCGCACCCTGTACGCCCTGCTCGCCCCCGGCGGCCGGCTGCTGAACCACCAGATCGCGCGTCCCCCGGAGCCCGACGAAGAGGCGCACCGGATCGACGAGTTCATAGACGCCTACGTCTTCCCGGACGGGGAGCTCTCCCCGGTCGGCACCACGGTCGGCGAACTGGAGCGGGCCGGCTTCGAGGTGCGCGACGTGGAGGCGCTGCGCGAGCACTACGCGCTCACCCTGCGGGCCTGGGTGTCCCGGCTGGAGGAGCACTGGGAGGAGGCCGTACGGCTCACCTCGCCCGGCCGCGCCCGCGTCTGGCTGCTCTACATGGCGGCCTCCGCGCTCGGTTTCGAGCACAACCGGCTCGGCGTCAACCAGGTCCTGGCGCTGCGGCCCGGGGACGGAGGGGCCTCGGGGCTGCCGCTGCGGACGCGCACCTGGGGCGCGTGACGGCGCTGTGACGCGTCAGGGCCCCGGGGCATGTCCCCGGGGCCC
>NZ_JBHWBP010000361.1:0-7665 GCF_042735575.1 Streptomyces sp. NPDC059564
CAGAGGCCCGGAGACTCTTTGGAGTCTCCGGGCCTCTGCTCCGGGTGGGCGATACTGGGTTCGAACCAGTGACCCCTTCGGTGTGAACGAAGTGCTCTCCCACTGAGCTAATCGCCCGGACGCACCGCAAACATTACCGCATGTCAGCGGTGCTCCATGACCATCCCGGGACGGTCACTGGTCCTTCAGGTTCCACGGCAGCGCCAGGCCGTACTTCCACAGGTAGAAACCGATCAGGGCGCCCGCGATGACGAGGCCGATGCTGGTCAGGATGATGTTGCGGCGGCGCACCTTCGGGTCGAGGGCCTTCTGCGCGGCCTCGCTGACCTTGCGCTTGGTCCAGCGCAGGACGAGGTGGGCCCAGGCGAACTCGGTGGCCCAGATCGCCAGGCCGGCGAAGATCGCCACCCAGCCCGGGCCGGGCAGGACGAGCATGGCGATGCCGGCGCCGATGACGGCCAGGCCGACGATGAAGACGCCGACCTGCCAGCTCAGGTGCAGGCTGCGGTTGGCTTTGATGAAGGCGGGCGCCTTCGAGACGTGCGGCGCCTCTTCGGCGGCCGGTGCGCTGGTGGCGGACTCGTCGGTGCCGCGGTCACTCCCCGTATTCATGGCCTCGAATCTACCGGAGCCGGAAGCACACGTGAATGCCGCTTTGGATCCGCCGTCCGAGGGACCCAGAGGTCCGCAAAACGGTCAGAGGGGTTTACAACGGCACCGTAGGTGGCATGTCGATTTCGCCGACGTGCGAATCCCCGAGCGCACACTGAGCGAAAGGCCCTGGCGCTTATGAACACCACGGTCAGCTGCGAGCTGCACCTGCGCCTCGTTGTGTCGAGCGAGTCCTCACTGCCTGTTCCCGCGGGCCTGCGGTATGACACGGCCGACCCCTACGCCGTGCACGCCACCTTCCACACCGGCGCCGAGGAGACGGTCGAATGGGTATTCGCCCGCGACCTCCTCGCGGAGGGCCTCCACCGGCCCACCGGTACCGGCGACGTCCGCGTCTGGCCGTCCCGCAGCCACGGTCAGGGCGTCGTGTGCATCGCCCTGAGCTCACCGGAGGGAGAAGCGCTGCTCGAAGCACCCGCCCGAGCACTCGAATCGTTCCTCAAGCGGACGGACGCCGCGGTCCCACCCGGGACCGAGCACCGGCACTTCGACCTCGACAAGGAGCTCTCCCACATCCTGGCCGAAAGCTGAGCCAGCCCCCACGAGTGCGTGACCGCCCGACACCGTCCGACTCGGGGCGACGGTGCGGGGCGGACAACCACATACGGCCGTACCGGCGCTGTCCTCGCGGAAGCCACCCGCGAGGGCGGCGCCGGTGCGCTTGGCCGCCCTCTGGGGGGCAACCGCTAGAGTCGGCCCCCAGCGGCGGCAGCGGCCCGTCGCCGCAAGGCCGGCCTCCAGGGAGCGACCCCGTGCAGATCCCCCACGACACCCGTCGCGCGCTCGACGTCGTCGTCGCGCTGGTGAACACCGCGGCCGAGCCGGACCGGCCGGACGGACTGTCCGACGTGGCGGCCCTGCGCGGCTTCGTACGGGATCACGCGATCAGCGACGTCGGCGAACTCGGCGCCCGCGACCTCTCCGGGGTGCGGACCGTGCGCAGCAAGTTCGCGCAGGTCTTCTCGGCACCGAACCCCCGTGCGGCGTCCGCACTGATCAACGAGCTGGTCGCCACCGCGGGCACCACGCCGCGGCTCACCGACCACGACGGCTACGACTGGCACGTGCACTACTTCGCGCCGGGCGCCTCGGTGGGCGACCACCTGGCGGCGGACGGCGGCATGGCCCTGGCCTTCATGGTGGTCTCCGGCGAGCAGGAGCGGCTGCGCCGCTGCGAGGCCCCGGACTGCCGGCGGGCCTTCGTCGACCTGTCCCGCAACCGCTCCCGGCGCTACTGCGACAGCCGGACCTGCGGGAACCGGCTGCACGTGGCCGCGTACCGGGCCCGCCGCAAAGAGGCCGACGCCCAGCCGGAGGGCTCAGAGCAGGTAGAGGTCGTGCACGGCGGCGAGCAGCAGCAGGGTCCCGATCACTCCTAGGAAGATCATCAGGGGTGGCTGGGACAGGGCGAAGAGGCAGCCGCGCCCCTCGGGGGAGAGCGGGGCCTGGGCGAGGGGGACCTCGGCGACGGAAGCGGGAGCCTGCGGCTCGTCCTGCGATGTGTCGAGCATGTCGGGGCGATGATCGCGCAGCGCGCGCCGGATCGGCCCTCAACACGCCATGATCGGCGCGGGAGTTCGCTCCCTCTCGTCAGTTCAGGTGGTTCCCGGGGGCTTCTCCCCCGCGCGCGCCTCCCCTTCCGCTACGGGCACCGGGGCGACGGCGGGGTTCAGATCCCGTGCTTCTTGAGGATGGCCTCGATGTCGGAGAAGTCCTCCGCCGGGGGCGCGGAGGCCGCCGGGGCGGCGCCCGTACGGGAACCCGTACCGAGGGAGGGGGCGGACGCGGCCGGGGCCACGGACTCGCGCGCGGAGCCGCCGCGGGCCGCCTTCGCGGTCGCGGGCTCCTTGCCCAGGGCGCGGCGTTCCACGACCCGGGTGGTCATGAAGAGCAGCCAGGCCAGACCGAGCAGGCCGAAGCCGATCCAGACGGACGGCTTGAAGACCATCCCGGAGATCCACTCCACGACTCCGGTCATCACCAGGGCCACCGGCACCAGGGAGTAGGCCGCGATCCGCGTGGCGGCCAGGAATCGCTTGCGGTACGCGGTCACGGCGGCGACGCCCAGGCCCGCGGCGGACACCGCGGCACATATGGTCTCGGCAAGCATGCGGTCCTCCGGCTCTGGACGGATGGGCGATCTGTCCCTTCCATCCTGCACCGGCCGGTGCCGTCGGGGCCATGTCCAGGGGCCCGACGGGGCGGATCTCCGGGACATCTCGGGGTCGGATCTCCTCCCCGGGGGGTCTGGGAGACTGTCCGTATGACCGATTCCGTGATCCTCGACGTCTGGTGCGAACTCCAGTGCCCGGACTGCCACAGCGCTCTGGACGACGTACGCGCCCTGCGGGCCCGCTACGGCGACCGGCTGGACATCCGGCTGCGGCACTTCCCGCTGGAGAAGCACAAGCACGCCTTCGCCGCCGCCCAGGCCGCCGAGGAGGCGGCCGAGCAGGGGCAGGGCTGGCCGTACACGGAGGCCGTCCTGGCCCGCACCGCCGAGCTCGGCGAGCGCGGCGAGGCCGTCCTGCTGGACGTGGCGCGTGAACTGGGCCTGGACGCCGAGGAGTTCGACACCGCCCTGATCGACGGGCGGCACATCCTGATCGTCGACGCCGACCAGGCCGAGGGCAAGGCCATCGGCGTGACCGGCACTCCGACGTACGTGATCGACGGCGAGCGCCTCGACGGCGGCAAGAGCCAGGAGGGCCTGCGCGCCCGCATCGAGGAGATCGCGGACCGGCTGCTCGCGGCCTAGATCAGGTCCTTGGCGCAGTTCAGCCGCGTCGTGACGTAACCGAGGGACTCGTAGAGCCGCACCGCCGGGGTGTTGTCCGTGAAGACGTGGAGGCCCAGCCGGCGGTGGCCCGCGGCGAGGGCCGTGCGCTCGGCGAGGAGCATCAGGTTCCGGCCGTGGCCGCGGCCCCGCTGGTCCTCGGCGACCTCGACGTCGAAGACGAACCCGCCGTCGGCCTCCGAGGCGAGCCACACCTGGCCGACCGGGGTCCCGCCCGCTTCCAGGACGACGATGGAGACCCCGGGGGTGGCCAGGCCCTGCGGCAGCTGCCGGTCGTGGTCGGCCCGCGATTTGGCGCGCGCCGCCTCGGGCGACATGCCCCGGGCGGTCCAGCTGCGCGCGTACGTCTCCTGGGCGCGGGCCAGCCAGACCTCGAACTCGGCCTGCGTCATGGGGCGGCCGACGGCGTCCCCGGCGAGGGCGGGCGGCTCGGCCGGGAGGTCCTTGGCCATGGTGCGGCTGTGCTCGGTGTAGCCGAGGGCCGCGGCGAGGCGCAGTCCGCCCGCCGAGCCGGCCGGTACGCAGATCCGTACCCGGCGGCAGCCCCAGCCGCGCAGCACCTCCTCGGCGGCGAGCGCCGCGACCGTGGCGCGGCCGCGGCGGCGGTCCGGTCCGTCGATGACCAGGTCGCGGATCTCCCCCACCGTCGGCCCGAAGGGCGTGTCGGCGGCGATCACCAGCGCCCCCACGCGCCGGCTGTTGACGCGGACCTCGTAGGGGCGCGAGCGGGCGCCGTCGTCGTTCTGCTGGAGCGGCCCCGAGGGCCGCAGGGTGGTGGTCATCCGTCGAGTTCTACCCGCCCCGCGGCGCCGTGGCTACGGGGTATCCCGGCCGCGGGGACGGCTACGGGTCGAGGTCCGATCCGGCGCGTTCGTCGAAGACGCGCATGGCCTTGGCGGTGACGGGACCGGGGGCGGCGGACAGGGTGCGGCCGTCGACGCGGTGGACGGCCTGCACGTCGCGCAGGGTGGAGGTGAGGAAGACCTCCTCGGCCCGCTCCAGCGCCTCGAAGGGCAGGTCGGTGACCTTGGCGCCGGTCCATTCGACGGCCAGCGCGCGGGTGATGCCCGCGAGGCAGCCGGAGGCGACGGGCGGGGTGTGCAGTTCCCCGTCGAGGACGACGAAGACGTTGGAGCCCGTCCCCTCGCAGAGCCGGCCGACGGTGTTGGCGAACAGGGCCTCGGAGGCCCCGTCGGCGTGCGCCCGGGCCAGGGCGACCACGTTCTCGGCGTACGAGGTGGTCTTCAGGCCGGTCAGCGCGGAGCGTTCGTTGCGCACCCAGGGGACGGTGATCACCGCGGTGGTGTCGGGGCGGCGAGTGGTCTCCCCGACGGCGACGACCAGGGTGGGGCCCGCGTCGCCGCGGTCGGAGCCGAGCGGGGACGGGCCGCCGGTGTAGGTGATCCGCAGTCGGCCGAGCGGCATCGGATTGGCGTCGAGCACGGCGGCGCAGGCGCGCCGCACCTCGTCGAGGTCCGGGTCGGGCAGGCCGAGGCCGCGGGCGGAGCGGGTGAGCCGGTCCAGGTGGCGGGTGAGCGCGAAGAGGGTTCCGTCCTGGGCCTTGAGGGTCTCGAAGACCCCGTCGCCCACGGTGAGCCCGTGGTCCAGTACGGACACCTTCGCGTCGTGCCCGTCCCGCAGCGTTCCGTCGAGCCAGATCCTCACCGTACGGTTCCTCCACTCAGGTCGCGGGCCCCGTGCGGGCCCGGCTCTCGCTCCCCCGACGCTAGCGCCACCAGCCGGGCGGCCTTCAGTTCGGTCTCCGCCCACTCGCGGTCGGGGTCGGATCCCCAGGTGATCCCGGCGCCGGTGCCGAAGCACAGGCGGGGCCCGCCGGGGGTCTCGCGGTCTATCCAGAAGGTGCGGATGCCCACCGCGAGGGCGGCGGTGCCCCGGTCGGCGTCGACCCAGCCGACGCCTCCGCAGTAGGGGCCGCGGGGGGCGGTCTCCAGTTCCTCGATGATCCGCAGGGCGGAGGACTTGGGGGCGCCGGTGACGGAGCCGGGCGGGAAGGTCGCGGCGAGCAGTTCGGCCCAGCCGGTGCCCTCGGCGAGTTCGCCGCTGACGGTGGAGACCAGGTGGACGAGGCCCGGGTGCTCCTCGACGGCGCACAGCTCGGGGACGGTCACGGAGCCGGTGGCGCAGACCCGGCCCAGGTCGTTGCGTACGAGGTCCACGATCATCACGTTCTCGGCGTGGTCCTTGGGCAGCAGGTCGGCCACGGTGCGGCCGGTGCCCTTGATGGGGCCGGACTCTATGTGACGGCCGGCGCGGCTCAGGTAGAGCTCGGGAGAGGCGGTGGCGATCTCCACGCCGTGGGCCGGGAGCCGAATCGTTCCTGCATAGGGGGCGGGGTTCCCGCGCGCGAGCAGGGCGGTGAGGGCGTCGACGTCGGCCCGGGCCGGGTCGGGCAGCGGCGCGGACATCACGCGGCAGAGGTTGGCCTGGTAGACCTCCCCGGCCGCGATGTACTCGCGGATGCGGCGCACGCCCGCGACGTACGCGGAGCGGTCGAGGGAGGAGGACCAGCGGTCGGCGGCGGGGCCGGTCCAGGCCCCGGGGACGGGTGCGGGAACGGGGTCGGGGCGTATGTCCCCGAAGCGCGCGCAGACCAGCCGGCCTTCGAAGTCTGCGGTCACCGCCCAGAACCCGGTGGAGTCGAGGGCCGAGGCGTCACCGGTGACATCACGGAGGTCGGTCGCGAGAAGGCCGCCGAAGCGGGCCAGGGGAGGCAGGTCGTGCACGGCTGCGAGTCTATGACCGGTGACGCGATGGCGCCGGGGAGGTGACTGCCGGGTGACCGGTGGTGATCGGGCGGCAGCACGCTGCGGAAACGCGTTTTTGAGCTGGCCCGGGAATCCGCTAGAGTTCAACACGTCGCCAGGGAGCGAAGGGGGAAAACCCCGGAGCGAACACGGTGACCTGCGGACGTAGCTCAGTTGGTAGAGCACCACCTTGCCAAGGTGGATGTCGCGAGTTCGAGTCTCGTCGTCCGCTCGAAGTGGGGGATTTCTTCCCGAGAACCCCTACAGCTCCATGGTGGAGTGGCCGAGAGGCGAGGCAACGGCCTGCAAAGCCGTCTACACGGGTTCAAATCCCGTCTCCACCTCCAAGGACGATTAGCTCAGCGGGAGAGCGCTTCCCTGACACGGAAGAGGTCACTGGTTCAATCCCAGTATCGCGCACGCAGTACACGTACCACCTGCGGTTTCGCACCGCGGTCCCGCGCGATTAGCTCAGCGGGAGAGCGCTTCCCTGACACGGAAGAGGTCACTGGTTCAATCCCAGTATCGCGCACCAGCTCGGGAAGCCCCGGCCGTCACGACGGCCGGGGCTTTCGCGTTCCCGGGGGCTTCCGCGTTCCCCGGGGCTGTCGGGGAACGCGGGGCCTCTGGGGCCTCAGGGGCTTCAGGGGCCTCAGGAGGAGAAGAGCTTCCGGCCGAAACCGCCCTTGTGGTGGCCGTGGTGCCCGTGGCCGTGGTGGCCGCCGTGCTGGGGGGCGCCCCAGGCGGGGGCCGCGTGCTGGGCCGGGTACGGGGCCGGCGGCGCGGCGGGCGGCGGGACCTGGCCGTACTGCTGCGTCGTGTACTGCGATTCCAGGCGGGTCAGCGCCTCCAGCTCGCCGTAGTCGAGGAAGATGCCGCGGCAGCCGCTGCACTGCTCGATCTGAACGCCGTTGCGGTTGTAGGTGTGCATCATCGCGTGACACTTCGGACACTGCATGACCGGTTCAACTCCTCGCCGTCTGCGCCGGTACCGGACGCACGCCCGGCACCTCCCGCTCACCTTACGACGGAGCTACGGCTCCAACTCGGCCCGGAATGTAGCCATTCGGACACAGGAATCCAGCATCAGCCGCTCCGCCTCGTCCAGCGCCCGGCGGGCGGGGACCGCCTTGGCGAGGGCGAGGGCCGCCGTCTGTACGGTCAGCGCCCGGGCGGCGAGGTCGAGTTCCGGCCAGGGGTCGGTGCCGGGCGGGCCCGCGGCCGGGCCGCCGGCGGCGCGGTAGGCGTCGAGGAAGCGCAGCCAGGCGTCGGGGGCGAGGATCCCGGCCGCGTACCAGGCGGCCGGGCGGGCCAGGTCCCAGGCGGGGGTGCCGAGACCGAGGTCGTCGACGTCGATGAGCCGCCAGGGGCCGTCGGGGGCGGGGTGGCGTCATCGCGGACCCGCAGGGCCGCGCGGAGCGCTGGGAGGCC
>NZ_JBHWBP010000362.1:0-7663 GCF_042735575.1 Streptomyces sp. NPDC059564
GTCAAGGGTGGCCGAAGGCCATCGCGAAGCGACGCGACCGCAGGGAGCGCCCTTGACAGGCCGGCCCGACACGGAAGGACGATGAGACTGACGGGAAACCCCCAAACCCTCCCTGATCCGGACCGGCTCGGACCCCGTTCCTTCGGGCCCCCGCCCCCGCCCCCACCCCCCGCCCCCTAGTCCTCCGGCGGAAAAACCGGTTCGCCGGTGGCGGAGAGGGTGATCAGGATGGCCTCCACCGGGCAGCCCTCCGCCGCCGTGAGGGCGGGTTCGTTGGCGTCGGTCTCCGGGGAGCGGGGGTGGGACTGGCGGGCCGAGTCGAGGGCGAAGGCGTCGGGGGCGTGGTTCACGCACATGCCCGAGCCGATGCACACCGCCCGGTCCACCTCGATCTGCCAGCGGTCCCCCATCACGCACCCGCCGGCAGGTGGATCATCTTGTGCTCCAGGTACTCGCTCAGCCCCTCCGGCCCGAACTCCCGTCCCACGCCGCTGTTCTTGTAGCCGCCGAACGGGCCGAGCATGTCCAGGCTGAAGGTGTTCACGTTGAAGGTGCCGGTGCGCACCCCGCGCGCGAAGTCGATGCCGTGCTCGACGTCGGCGGTCCAGACGCTGCCGCTCAGGCCGAACTCCGAGTCGTTGGCCACCCGCAGGGCCTCCGCCTCGTCGCCGTACGGGATCAGGCAGACGACCGGCCCGAAGATCTCCTCGCGGGCGATCCGCATCGAGTTGTCGACGTCGCCGAAGAGGGTGGGCTCGACGTACCAGCCGCGTTCCAGGCCGGCCGGGCGGCCGCCGCCGGTGAGGATCTTCGCGCCCTCCTCCTGGCCGATGCGGATGTAGTCGAGGGAGCGCTGCTGCTGGCGCTGCGCGACGAGCGGGCCGAGCTGGGTGGCCGGGTCCAGCGGGTCGCCGACGACGAGGGCCCCGGCGGCCGCCGCGAAGGCGTCGGCGTACTCCTCGTAGCGGCTGCGCGGGACGAGGATGCGGGTCTGGGCGACACAGGCCTGGCCGTTGTTCATCCAGGCGGCGGGGACGATCCCGGCGACGGTGGCGGCCGGGTCGGCGTCGGGCAGGATCACGGCGGCGGACTTGCCGCCGAGTTCGAGGGTGACCCGGGTCAGGTTGCGGGCGGCGACCTCCATGACCCGCCTGCCGGCGGCCACGGACCCGGTGAAGGCGACCTTGTCGACGCCGGGGTGGCCGACGAGGTACTCGCTGACCTCCCGGTCGGCGGGCAGCACCGACAGCACGCCCTCCGGCAGTCCGGCCTCCCGTGCGATGTCGGCCAGGATGTAGGAGTCGAGCGGGGCTTCCGGCGAGGGCTTGAGGATCACCGCGGAGCCGGTGAGCAGCGCCGGGGCGAGCTTGGCGGCGGCCACGAACTGCGGGACGTTCCAGGGGATGACGGCGGCGACGACGCCGACCGGCTCGCGCCGTACGAGGATCGGGCCGAGCGCGCCCTGGCGGCGTTCCTCGTAGGGGTAGTCGGCGGCGACCTTGATGGCGGAGTCGTAGACCATCATCGCGCCGAGGGCCTGGGCGAGGATGCTCCAGGAGTACGGGGAGCCGTTCTGGGAGCTGATGGAGCGGGCGATCTCCTCGTGCCGGACGGCGATGGCGTCCTTGATGCGGGCGACGACGGCGGTCCGCTCCTCCAGGGACAGCCGGGGCCACGGGCCCTCGTCGAAGGCCTTGCGCGCGGCGGCGACGGCCCGGTCCACGTCGGCCCGGGAGGCGTGCGGGACGCTGCCGATGACCTGCTCGGTGTGGGGGGAGACGACGCGGATGGTGTCGGTGCCCAGCGGCTCGGTCCACTCCCCGCCGATGAACAGGTGTCCGTGTTCCACGAGCTCGGTCATGGCTGATGCCTCCTGGGGCTGCGCACGGTGTCGCAGAACTGATACCAGTTCTAGTTCCAGGAGTCCACGGCCCGGACAAGGTCGGAGCTGCGACCACCCCGAAGATCCGACGACTAGTCAGAAGCTCCCGGAGATGGTCGACTTGGGCGACTACTGAAACACGTTCTCGCAGGGAGCCCTCATGTCAGAGGCGAAGCCGAAGGTCACGTCACAGATCACGACCGACCACGGCGGAGGCGTGTGGGGCATCAAGGTCCCCATCCCCGACAATCCGCTCGGGCACACCCTCGTCCACGTCCTCGACACCGGCCGCGGCCCCGTCCTGATCGACACCGGCTGGGACGACCCCGCCTCCTGGGACGCCCTCGCCGCCGGGCTCGGCGCGCTCGGCATCGGCGTAGCCGACGTGCACGGCGTGGTCATCACCCACCACCACCCCGACCACCACGGCCTGTCCGGGCAGGTGCGGGAGGCGTCCGGGGCGTGGATCGCCATGCACGCCGCCGACACCGAGGTCGTCGTACGGACCCGCTCCGCCGAGCCGGGCGTCTGGTTCGCGTACATGGCCGAGAAGCTGGCCACCGCCGGAGCCCCCGAGGAGCACCTCGCCCCGCTGCGGGCGGCCCGGGCGAGCGGCCGGCTGCGGACGCTGCCCGGGCTGCGGGCCGCCGTCCCCGACCGGGAGATCGTCCCCGGCGAGCTGCTGCCGCTGGCCGGGCGCCGGCTCCGCGCGATCTGGACCCCCGGCCACACCCCGGGCCACGTCTGCCTGCACCTGGAGGAGGAGCACCCGGCGAACCTCCCCGGCAACGGCCGCCTGTTCTCCGGCGACCACCTGCTGCCCGGGATCTCCCCGCACATCGGCCTCTACGAGGACCCGGAGGACATCCGCGTCACCGACCCCCTCGGCGACTACCTCGACTCCCTCGAACGGATCGGCCGGCTGGAGCCCGCCGAGGTGCTCCCGGCCCACCAGCACGCCTTCACCGACGCCCCCGCCCGCGTACGGGAGCTCCTGGACCACCACGAGGAACGGCTGACCGGGCTGTGGCGGCTGCTGGCCGAGCCGCTGACCCCGTGGGCGCTCGCGGAGCGGATGGAGTGGAACCGGCCCTGGGAGCAGATCCCGTACGGCTCCCGGAACATCGCCGTCTCGGAAGCGGAGGCGCATCTGCGGCGGCTGGTGAAACAGGGCCGCGCGGAAGCGGTACCGGGCACGGACCCGGTGACGTACCGGGCGCTGTGACAAGAGAGGGGACCGTGACGAGAGAAGGAGACCGTGACAAGAGAGAGGGGGACCCTGCCAGGAGAGGGGACCGCAAGGGCCCCGGAGCCGAAGGCTACGGGCCGGTAGAGTGGGCCCGTCGTCCACACCTCCGTACGGGGGGAAGCCGGTGCGAATCCGGCGCTGACCCGCAACCGTGACCCCGCCCGCACCCCGCGGGACGGGAAGCCGGATTGCCCCGTACCGAGGTGCGCGGCTCGTGCCGCCGGGGCCTCCGGCGGCCGGCACCGTCGAGGTAAACGGAGCCGGAGCCCGGTGCCCGCGTGTGCCTGCCCTCCGCTCCCCAGCACGAGAGGCACTCGCCCCACATGAACGTCCGCCGCAGCGCCGCCGCGCTCGCCGCCTCCGCCGTGCTCTGCGTGGGCGCCGCCCCCGCAGCCCTCGCCGACACCCCGCCGCCCTCCCCCTCCGCGCCCCCGGTCGTCCCGTCGGGCCTGTTCGGCAAGGCCGACCCGACGTACGACGGCGTGTGGCGCCAGTCGATCGCGCTGCTCGCCCAGCGGACGGCCGGCGAGAAGCCCGCCGCGCAGGCCGTGGACTGGCTCACCGGCCAGCAGTGCGCGAACGGCGGCTTCGCCTCCTTCCGCGCCGACGCCGGCAAGGCCTGCGACGCGACGACCGTGTTCGACACCAACGCCACCGCCATCGCCGTGCAGGCGCTGAAGGAGCTCGGCGGCCGGGACGCGGCCGTCAAGAAGGGTGTGGACTGGCTGAAGTCCGTCCAGAACGAGGACGGCGGCTGGGCGTACGTGCCGGGCTCCCCCAGCGAGGGCAGCTCCACCTCGATCGTGATCAGCGCGCTCGCCGTCGCCGGCGAGAAGCCCGCCGGGGTCAAGTCGAAGGCGGGCAGGTCCGCGTACGACGGCCTCCTCGCCTTCCAGCTGGGCTGCTCCGCCGAGCCGGCCGCCGACCGGGGCGCCTTCGGCTACCAGGCCGCCGACGGCAAGCTCCCCGCCAACGCCGACGCCACGGCCGCCGCCGTGCTGGCCGGCCTCGGCAAGGGCGCTGTCGTCGACCCCGCCACCGCGGACACCGCCCCCACCGCGCTGCCCTGCCCGGCCGGTGCCGCCGACCCGGCGGCCGCCGCCCAGGGTGCGGCCGGGTACCTCGCCGAGGCCCTGAAGAAGGACGGCCACCTGACGGCCGTCACCCCGGGCGCGGACCAGCCCACCGCCGACACCGGCAACACCGCCGACGCCGTGATCGCCCTGGCCGCGGCCGGGCACCGGCAGGCGGCCACGGGCGCGCTGGAGTGGCTCAAGGCCAACTCCGCCGAGTGGTCGAAGGGCAACCCGGCGGCGCTCGGCACCCTGGTCCTCGTCGCGCACGCCACCGGCACCGACCCCAAGGACTTCGGCTCCACCGACCTGGTCGGCGCGCTGAACGCGACGGGCCCCGCCCCGCAGGCGGGGGACACCGAGCCGCAGAAGGTCGAGAGCAAGGACGGCTCCGGTTCCGGCAACCAGAACATCTGGTGGATCGTCGGCGCGGGCGCCGCGGCCGGCATGGGCATCGGCATCCTGCTGAGCGGCCGCCGGAAGAAGAACCAGCTGTGATCCGCCGCCGTCCGCGCACCCTCGCCGCCGTGCTCCTGGGCGTACTGCTCACCCTGCTCGCCGCCTCCCCGGCCCTCGCGGCGGGCTACCGCTACTGGTCGTTCTGGGACGGCGCGGGCGGTCGGTGGGCGTACGCCACCCAGGGCCCGTCGACGGCCCGCCCCGCGGACGGCACGATCCTCGGCTTCCGCTTCTCCGTGAGCAAGGACGCGGCGGCCGAAGCAGCCAAGCCGCGCGCGGCCGCCGACTTCGAGGCCGTCTGCTCGGGCACCGCCCCGGCGGACGGCAAGAAGCGGGTGGCGCTGGTCGTCGACTTCGGCGTGCGCGAGGACGCGCCCGGCGGCGAGGCTCCGCCGCAGGACGCCCCCCGCACCGCCTGCGCCCAGGTGGCCCCCGACGCCACCGCCGCCGAAGCCCTGGCCTCGGTGGCGAAGCCGCTGCGCTACAACGGCGCGGCCCTGCTGTGCGGGATCTCCGGCTACCCGAGGACGGGCTGCGGGGAGCCGATCGCGGACTCCGAGCCCAAGGCCCCGGCCGCTTCGGCGTCGGCGTCGGCCGCCGCGGCGCCCGGGGACTCGGACTCCGGGCCCTCGGCGGGCCTGATCGCGGGCATCGTGGCGGTGGCCGCCCTCGGCGCGGCCGGCGTCTGGCAGTCCCGCCGCCGCCGGCGATGACGCACGGCGCGGCGGGTACGCACGCACCCCCGGCCGGGCGCGGCCCCGGGCCGGCCGGTCGGGGGGTGCGCGGGCCGACGTACAAGAGGACGTGGAAGGCACCCGAAGCGCGGCGCAGCAACGCCCTGCACGCGGGGGCCTGGTGGCTGTGGGCCCTCGGGCTCGCCACCGCCGCCTCCCGGACCACCAATCCGCTGCTGCTCGGGCTGATCGTCGGCGTCGCCGGGTACGTGGTCGCCGCCCGCCGCACCGACGCGCCCTGGGCGCGTTCCTACGGCGCCTTCATCAAGCTCGGCCTGTTCGTCATCGGGCTGCGGCTGCTCTTCTCCATGCTGCTCGGCTCCCCCATCCCCGGCGCGCACGTCCTGTTCGCGCTGCCCGAGCTGCCGCTGCCCGGCTGGGCGCAGGGCATCCGCTTCGGCGGGCGGGTCACCGCCGAACAGCTGGTGTTCGCCTTCTACGACGGGGCGAAGCTGGCGACGCTGCTGGTGTGCGTGGGCGCCGCGAACGCCCTCGCGAATCCGGCGCGGCTGCTGAAGTCCCTCCCGGCCGCCCTGTACGAGGCGGGGGTGGCCGTGGTCGTCGCCATGACGTTCGCGCCGAACATGGTCGCCGACGTGGCGCGCCTGCGGACCGCGCGGCGGCTGCGCGGGCGGCCCACGGGCGGGGTGAAGGCCGTCCTCCAGATCGGGCTGCCGGTGCTGGAGGGGGCTCTGGAGCGGTCGGTGGCCGTCGCCGCCTCGATGGACGCGCGCGGCTACGGGCGCACCGCGCAGGTCCCGCCCGCCGTGCGGCACACCACCAACGTGCTCACCCTCGGCGGGCTGCTCGGCATGTGCGCGGGCACGTACGGGCTGCTCGCGGCGGAGGGCGCCGCGTACGGGCTGCCCGTGCTCGGCATCGGCCTGCTGCTGGCGCTGGCCGGGCTGCGGCTCGGCGGGCGGCGCAGCGTCCGGACCCGGTACCGGCCCGACCGGTGGGGGGCGCGGGCGTGGCTGGTCGCCGGGTCGGGGGCGGCGGTCGCGGTCCTGCTGATCCACGCGGGGTCGGTGGACCCGGAGGGGCTGCGGCCGGGCGTGGTCCCGCTGTTCGCGCCGACGCTGCCGCTGTGGCCGGCGGCGGCGATCCTGATCGGCCTGCTTCCCGCCTTCGTGGCACCCGTACCTACCCAGGAGTCCGCGCAGTGATCCGCTTCGAGCAGGTGTCGGTGACCTACGACGGCGCCGCGCGGCCGTGCCTCCAGGACGCCGACTTCACCGTCCCGGAGGGGGAGCTGACGCTCCTCGTCGGCCCGTCCGGGGTCGGCAAGTCGACGCTGCTCGGGGCCGTGTCCGGGCTGGTCCCGCACTTCACCGGCGGTGTGCTGCGCGGGCGGGTGACGGTCGCGGGCCGTGACACCCGTACGCACCGGCCGCGGGAGCTGGCGGACGTGGTGGGCACGGTGGGGCAGGACCCGCCGGCGCACTTCGTGACGGACGTGGTGGAGGACGAGCTGGCGTACGGCATGGAGTCCCTGGGGCTGGCCCCGTCCGTCATGCGGCGCAGGGTGGAGGAGACGCTGGACCTCCTCGGCCTGAACGAACTGCGCGACCGGCCCATAGCCACCCTCTCCGGGGGCCAGCAGCAGCGGGTCGCGATCGGCTCGGTCCTGACGCCGCACCCGAAGGTCCTGGTCCTGGACGAGCCGACGTCCGCGCTCGATCCGGCGGCGGCGGAGGAGGTCCTGGCGGTGCTCCAGCGGCTGGTGCACGACCTCGGCACGACGGTCCTGATGGCGGAGCACCGCCTGGAACGGGTGGTCCAGTACGCGGACCGGGTGCTCCTCCTGCCCGCCCCGGGCGCGGCGCCGGTCCTGGGCACCCCGGCGGAGATCATGGCCGTCTCCCCGGTCCACCCTCCGGTCGTCTCCCTGGGCCGCCTGGCGGGCTGGTCCCCCCTCCCCCTCTCGATCCGCGACGCCCGCCGCCGGTCCGCTCCGCTCCGGACCCACCTGTCCACCCTCGCCCCTGCGGCCGTTCCCGGGCCCACACCCACGCCTGCCCGGACCTCCCAGGACTCCGCCCCGCACCCCACAAGGCCCGGGACGCCCACCACGAACCCCGCCGAGGGCCGGTCCGCTGCCCCGTGCGCCACCGCGTCCCAGGGCTCCGCCCCGGACCCCGCGCCTCAAACTCCCCCGGCTACCGCTGGGAGGGACCCCCGGGCGAGGCTGGAAATGCCCTCCGGTCACCCCGGCCCGCAGGCGGAGCCCGGCTCCGCCGATTCAGCCTCGCCGGCGTTTGAGGCG
>NZ_JBHWBP010000363.1:0-7660 GCF_042735575.1 Streptomyces sp. NPDC059564
GGGTGAGGAACGCCGTGAAGCTGCCGATGTGGCTGACGAGCCAGCCGAAGTTCTGCCCGAAGAAGCCGACCACGAAGGACAGCGGGAGGAACACGCTCGCGAGGATCGTGAGCCTCTCCATCGTGGCGCTCTGCCGAAGGTTGATCTTGTTCTGCTCGACGGAGATCACCGCGATGTTCGCTTCCAGGACGGTGGCCAGGAGGTCGCGTTGGGCGGCGACCTCCTCGTTGACCAGCAACAAGTGGTCGTGCACGTCACGGATGTACGGCAGGAGCGCGGGTGGTGACGTGCCGGGCTGCAGCCGCCGGGCGAGCACAGCGAGCAGCGGGTGTACGGCCCGGTAGAAGTCAGTGGCCTCACGGCGCAGGGAGTAGATCCGTTCGGTCGGGGCGACCGCCCCGGAGAACACCGTGGCCTCGATCTGCTCGATGTCGCGCTCGAGTTCGCCGACGACCGGCGCGTAGCTGTCGACGACCTGGTCGAGGATCGCCCACAGCGTGGAGGCGCTGCCGGTCTTGAGCAGTTCGGGGCGGCTTTCGAGCCGGCTCCGGGCTCCGTGCAGCTCGCTCGCGATGCCCTGGCGAACGGTGATCACGAACTGTTCGGCGAGGAAGACGCTGATCTCGCCGGTGTCGATCTCCTCGCGCTCGTCGTCGTAGCGTGCCGTGCGCAGGATGATCAGTTCGGTGCCGTCCTCGTACTGCTCGGCCTTCGGCCGCAGGTGGAAGGCCGAGGCGTCCTCGACGGCAAGCTCGTGCAGTCCGAAGATCTCGCGAACCCGGGCCAGCTCCTCGGGACCCGGTTCGAAGATCCCCAGCCAGACGAATCCGCC
This sequence comes from Streptomyces sp. NPDC059564, assembly GCF_042735575.1. Lineage (NCBI taxonomy): Bacteria > Bacillati > Actinomycetota > Actinomycetes > Kitasatosporales > Streptomycetaceae > Streptomyces > Streptomyces sp. NPDC059564. The sequence continues at coordinate 833 of NZ_JBHWBP010000363.1, forward strand.
CTGCCTGCAGCGTGCGGCCGCCTGCTCCAGCGGCATCGCGCCCTCGTGCTGCCGCCGCCCGTCCCGGTAGTGTGCGCAGTCGACGATCATGGCCATCCTCCTCACGGCCGGCCGACGTGCGCTGCCTCTTGCCCACCGGCCGCGTAGCGCGCCGTACAGGCCTCACAGCACTAGATACTCCTCCGACTCGGCCGGAATGTCCTCACAGCCGACCCCGTCGGCTGCCCGCCCAGGTCGACCGTGCGCGTCGCCGCATCGTGAGGGGTTCGGCCCGGGTGGGCCCGATCGGTCCCCGCGCGGGACCGTTCGGCCCTCGATCCGGCCGGCCGGCCGGTCACAGGGCTCGCCCCGGAGCGTGGACGTGCGTAGCGGCAGGTGACATGATCGCGCCGGCGTCCGGAACGGGTCCGGCACGCAGGAGAGAGATCATGAAGCTGTACCTCGCCGCACCACTGGTTCTCGTCGCTCTGCTCATCGCCACCTCGGGGGTGGCGGCGGTCATCCGCGGCTGGGTGCTCCCCATGAACCGGCGCCATGTCCGCAGCCCCCGCCTCTACGGCTCGGGCCAGCTGGTGACGGCCTTCGCACTGTGCTGGCAGGTGGTCTTCGGGCTGGTGATCAGCGACGCCGGCACCCGGCAGTGGGGCGCCCTGACCGGCGGCGCGATGATGGTCGCCGGCCTCATCGTGATGCTGGCGGGCCAGCTCGCGGGTGGACGCCGGGAGGGCAGCGGCACGCCTTAGGCGTGCGCCGACAGGCGGGTTGCCGAGGCACGGAAGCGGGCGGGCAGCTTTCGCACGCGCAGATCCAAACCCATGGCCGAATCCTGACGCCCGCCCGGCTCGGGCCGTCAGTGATCCGTATGGACTTGGCCGGCCGTCGTCAAGGTCCCGTCATGGGGTGGCCGTAGGTGGGCGGAAGCGGGGATAGCTTCGTTGCCGTGCCCCGGACCGCCTCCCCGCATCCGGGGCCTCAACTGCCACTCGTGGTTCCCCTGGGAGGGCCCCATGTGTTTGTTCCAGTACGAAGACGACCCCGAGCCTGAAGAACAGGTCCCGGCCGGTCCCCTGTACGTGCCGGTCCGGCCGGGAAGGGCGGGGGTGGTGGTACGCCTGTTCCGCACTCCGCTGGGAGCGCGTACCGCCGTGGGCTTCACCAGTGCGGAGCGGCTGACCGCCACGCTCGGCGCAGCGCAGCCCTGGATCCGGCTCTCCGAGTCCGCGCTCCGCGCGATGGCCGAGCCGGTCGGAGCATCTGTGCTGACCGTCGACCCGACCCTCACCGCTCCCGCGGTCACCGCGACGGCGACCGGTTCGGCCACCACTCCAGTCCCGCAGGCTCCCGAGACCGCTGCCCGGACCGCCTGAAGGGAATCGCATCATGACCGTCACTGCCCTCCCCGAGCTCGCGCCCCGTACCGACGACCTGTCGATATGGCCCGCGTCCACGACCCTGCTCCCGCACGGCGGTCTGGCCGTCGGCGGTGTTTCCCTGGCCGAGCTGGCCGAGCGGTTCGACACTCCCGCCTACGTCCTCGACGAGGGCGAGGTCCGCGAGCGCTGCCGCACCTACCGCGACGCCTTCCCCGAGGCCGAAGTCCTTTATGCCGCCAAGGCGTTCCTCTCCCGCGCGATGGTCCGCTGGGTCCACGAGGAGGGGCTGGGCCTGGACGTGTGCTCGGCCGGGGAGCTGGAACTCGCCGTGACCGCGGGGTTCCCGCCCGAGCGCATCGTGCTGCACGGCAACGCCAAGTCACCCCGGGACATCGCGACGGCGCTGCGGCTCGGGGTGGGGCGGATCGTGATCGACAGCCCGTCCGAGATCGCCCGGATCGTGGCCGCCGTCGGCTCCCACGGCCACCAGAAGGTCATGGTGCGCGTCGTGCCCGGCGTCTCGGCCGGCGGCCACGACAAGATCCGCACCGGCACGGACGACCAGAAGTTCGGTCTCTCCCCCGCCGACGGCTCCGCGCAGCAAGCAGTCGTCAGGATTCTTGGACAGCCGCAGCTCGAACTCACCGGCCTGCACTGCCACATCGGCTCCCAGATCACCACCGTGGAGCCCTACCTCGTGGCCCTGCGCCGGATGGTGGAGCTGATGGCCCGCATCCGCGACGCGCACGGCGTGGTCCTGCCCGAGCTGGACATGGGCGGCGGCCACGGCGTCGCCTACCGGCCCGGCGAGGCGATCCTCGACCTCTCCGCGCTCGCCCGGCAGCTCCGCACCGAGTTGACCGAAGGCTGCGCCACCGCCGGGCTGCCGGTGCCGCGGCTCGCCATCGAGCCGGGACGCGCGGTGTCCGGGCCGGCGGGTGTCGCGCTGTACCGGGTGCTCGCCGTCAAGCACACCGGGGAGAAGGTGTTCGTCGCCGTGGACGGTGGGATGAGCGACAACCCCCGGCCCGCCCTGTACGGGGTGCGGTACGCGCCCCGGCTCGTAGGGCGTCACTCCACGGCCGCGCCCTGCCGGGCCACGGTCGTCGGCCGGCACTGCGAGGCGGGCGACATCCTCGCCGCCGACGTGGAGCTGCCGGGCGACGTCCACCCCGGCGACCTGCTCGCCGTACCCGTGGCGGGCGCGTACCAGCTGTCCATGGCGTCCGGCTACAACATGGTCGGCCGTCCCCCGGTCATCGCGGTCCACGAGGGCTCGGCCAGGATCCTGGTCAGGCGCGAGACGCTGGAGGACTTCCGCAGCCGGGACATCGGCGGCTAGGGCCGGCAGACGGGCCGTGGCGAGGGCCCGGCGGGATTCCTGTCGGCGTCTTGACGCGAACGGGTCAGCCGGCGTGGACGTGGGGGCGGCGGGCACGGACTGGTTCCGCCTCACGGATGTCGGGCTCGTCGGCGATGGAGCGGATCGTACTCAGCCATCGGAGTCGACGGCTGAGCACGCGTACGCAGCCTGATCACTCATGCCCGCGCGTCAGCGCATTCCGACGCGTCCTCAACGCGCACCCTCCCAGTGGAGTAGTGGGTGTACTCCCGTCGCAGCCGGAACCCCGCCTGCCAGGCAAGCAGCCGACTGGGCCGGTCGTGCCGGGAGCAGGACCAGCTCGGTGTCCGGCCGCGGGCCGCGATGTCCTGGCACAGGGCGCTCACGCAGGCCAGTGCCGGCTGCTGCGTGCGGTGGCCGGGTGCGGCGTGGACGGCTACGTCTTCGTACCGGCTGCCCAGGACGTACGTACACGCCACCGCGAGCAGCCGACCACGCCGGAAGGCACCCCAGGCAGCCCCCGATCCGGCGAGTCCGTGGGGCCCGCCCCACGTCGCGTGAATCCAGGACGCCTCGGGCGAGAACCCCGCCAGCGCCGGCGCGTCCTCGGCCGTCAGCCGCCTTACGGCCACACCGCGCAACGTCCGCGCCGACAGTGGCGGTGCCTCCTGGGCGTAGACCATCCACTGCCGCGGTTCGACCCGGGAGAAGGCGGCGCGCATCACCGGGGCGAAGTGCTCCGGAGCCTCGACACGGCTCGCCGCAAGGGAGCCGAGAGCGCTCAAGGGGACTTCCCGGGGGTCGCCCCGCAGGACGACGCGGTCGCCGCACGAGACGGCCATGACCCGGGGCTCGACAGGCCGGTCGGCCCACCAGCGCCCGTTGCCGGTGGCCAGTACGTGCTCGGCGAGGGCCGCGACACCTGGTGCCCCGACGGCGAACCAGCGGGCGAAGTCCGGAAGGCCGGAACGATCGAGCTCTATCACGGGTATGCCTCCTCGCAGGGCGCAAGACGCAGGGCGGAAGACGCTGGGCGGGGGCGGCCCGGACGGAGGCCGCCCCCGCGGGAAAGCCGGCGGAGTGTGGATCTCCGCCGGCCGGCCTGGAACTGCCTTGGTCCGAGGGGGTGAGCGAGGAGCCCGCGGGCGGCCGGAGGTCGCCGCGGCCGGCCGCAGGGTCTCTAACGGCGCCGCGGCGCCCGGAGGACAGCCCGACGCACGGTCGGCGGCGCCTGATGCGGCGGCCGGTCGTCGTGGCGCTGACCCATGTCCATGCGATCCATCCAACTGCCCTGGTGGCCGACGCTCAATGCCTCATACGGCCAATTGACGCCGCCCTGACGGAACCCGTTCCAGGCCGGAGGGCGACATCGGCTTGCTCCCGCCGAAGGGGACGGCGCGCCCCCCGCCGTCGGAACCACGCGAGCCGCCCGGCCCCGCTGCCCCCACACCGGACGCCGGACGGCTCATGTGGTGTGCGACGGTTGACCGGCACGCGGTCGCATCGGCCGGACCCCCCACGGGCCGAACCATGCGCTTTCACGGCGGTGTTCAGGTCACCGCCCTCCAGCCGCGCGCCACCGGACCGTCACCCGGCTCCGTCGCGACACCAGTCTGTGCTGGGGAGATGGCCGCGACAACACGTCCTGACGCGTTCCTTCCGCACAGCCGTCGATCTTTGACGCGGCCCTGATGACGTGCACGAATACAGCTGAGCCCGGTCACCCGGCGAACGTCAGAAGACTGTCAAGGACCCGTTCGGAATCTTGCCCGGCCACCCCGGATCCGCTGTGATGGAGCCGTGAACAGCGGTCCGCGCTACGACGATCGGCCACCGAATCCGGTGCGGCCGACGGCGCCCGCTGTCCGCCCGGCCTTCTGACACGGCCGCGCGTCATCGACGTACCCGTCGTCGTCCCTCGAAGGGGGCCGACCCGGGCTTCGTACGCATCTGTCTTCGACCATCACCGCATGAGCCGAGCCCACACCCGCCATAGGCCGGGGCGCCGGGCCGTCAGCCATGCCCGCTTCCATGATCCAGGAATCCGACATGTCTTCTTCCCTGTCCGGACGTACCGTCCTCGTCACCGGCGCCACCTCCGGCATCGGCTACGAAACCGCCCGCGAGCTCGCCGAACGCGGCGCCGTCGTGCTCCTCCACGGCCGCACCCCCGAGGAGGCCCAGGCCTCCACCGACCGGCTGATCGCCACCGCCGGCATCGACGGAGCCCTGGTGCGGCCGCTCGCCGCCGACTTCGCCCGCCTGGAGGAGGTCGAGGACCTCGCCCACGCCGTCGTACGGGACCACCCGCGCCTGGACGTGCTCGTCAACAACGCGGCCATCGCGGCGCCCGAGCGCCACACCCTCACCGCCGACGGCAACGAGATCTCCTTCCAGGTCAACTTCCTCGCCCACTACCTCCTGACCGATCTCCTGGCCGCCGCCCTCACCACCGACCCCGGCGGCCGGGTCGTCAACGTCTCCTCCTCGCTCCACCGCACCGCCGCGATCCAGTGGAACGACCCCCAGCGCATCCGCCGCTACTCCCGCCTCGCCGCCTACGCCCAGTCACAGCTGGCCCTGACGGTCTTCACCTCCGACCCCCGCGTCACCGCCGTCTCGGTCCACCCCGGGATCTGCGACACGGGGCTGCTCCCGCTCTACGGGAACGAGGGCGAGTCCGCCGCCGAGGGCGCGCTCCACGTCGTACGGCTCTGCGACCCGGCCACCGAGATCGTCAACGGCGCGTACTACGACCGCTCCGAGCGCGTCGCCCCGGCCCCGGCCGCCACCGACGACCGCACCGTCAAGCGCCTCAACAAGCTCGCCGACCTCCTGGTCGGCCACACCGCCTGAAGGGATCCACAGACGTGTCCAAGCGCGCACGCAAGAAGAGGGCCCGCCGCAGGAAGGGCTCCAACCACGGCAGCAAGCCCTGCTGCTAGTCAGCAGCCCATCACGCGGGGCGGCCCAACGACCAGGGCCGCCCCGCCTCCGGCTTCCGACGGAGGTGGGCCATGCACACCCGCAGGTGGTCGGTCTGCGTTCCGTAGGAGGACCCCCACACCTCCTGGAGCACGTCAAGATGCCGTCGTCACGGCGTCAGCAGTCCATCAGGGTTCGCGGTCAAGGGCCCGACCCGTTCTAACGTCATTCGCATGGGACGACGTATCACGCGCTCCGCGACCGGCAGACGAGCCGGGCACGCGGAGCCTCCTGGGCCGCTCGCACAGGACTCGCACTGGGCCGGCGAGAGGCGGTCGGCCATGGGCGTCGCCTGCCTGCTCTCCACGGCCCTGTTCGTGCTGGACGCGTTCGTCGGCCGGCTCGACGTGACCCGTGGCGCCCTCTGGGCCGGGCTGGCCGCCCTCATCTTCGTGATTCTGCTGCCACTCCGGGTCTCCACACGGCCCGGTCTGCTGAGCGCCCGCGGACTACTGGTGGAGCACCGTGTCCGCACCGACTCCCTCGTCTCGATCCGGTGGAACGACGGGGTGTCCCAGCGGATGGTCCTGCGCGACACGGAAGGGAACCGGGTCGAGATCGACCCGGCCGTGCTGGTCCGCAATCCCGCGATGTGGCGGCGTTTCGACACGGACAGCCGAACCTCCGTCGAGCGGGGCACCCTGCTGTGCGGTGCGACCGCCCTGCGCCAGCTGGCGGGGCGCATCGACCGCGAGACGGCTCAGACGGTCTTCAAGGTGTCCGGCTTGCAGTGACCCGAGTCCACCCGTGACCGCCCCACGCCCCGCCGCGGCCGCCATCACACCGGACGGGCTGCGTGCCGAGGACCGGTTCCCTCTCCTGAAGTTCCGCAGGCACCTGTCCTGGGCCGAGGTGGACCTGCTGGAGCACTTCGGCGTCGAAGTCCGCACGGCTTGAGATGCGCCGCTCAGGCGTGCGCGGACGAACTCACGCCAAGGAGAGGCGGGGGCGGCCCGAGGCGGTGGGCCGCCCCCGCGGGGAACCGGCGCCCGGGACGGTCGGCGCCCGGCCGGCACCGGGGGCGGGGGGGGGGGTGGGGGGGGCGGTTCGCGGCGTACTGGGCTGCGGCCGTGTTGAAGGCGTGGGCTCGGGTGGTGTGGGAGAAGCGCGGGTGGGTCGTCATAAGGG
>NZ_JBHWBP010000364.1:0-7630 GCF_042735575.1 Streptomyces sp. NPDC059564
CACGGGGCCGGGTTCCCGGGCGCCGGGGCCGCGGCGGGCGGGACCGGTACGGCGGAGCCCGGAGCCGGAGCCCCCGGAGCCGACGCTGCCGCAGCCGGCCCTCCCGGAGCCGGGGCGGACGGACCCGGGACTCCCAGGACAGACGGGGGCGGGGTCGGCGGGGACAGGAGTTCGGCGTGGAGGGATGTGAGGTGGGGGCCCGGGGTGGTGCCCAGGCGGGTGGCGAGGTCGCGGCGGACCGTTTCGTAGGCGGCCAGGGCTTCCGCCGGGCGGCCCGCCGCGCGGAGGGCCTGGATGCGGAGGGCCTGCAGGGGTTCGTCCAGGGGGCGGCGGGCGCACAGTTCGGCCAGCTCCGGCAGGGCCCGCTCCGCCTCGCCCAGGGCCACGGCCGCGCCGAGCCGGCCCCGGCGCGCGTCCATCCGTACGGCTTCCCACCGCGCGGACTCCGCCTCCGCCTCGGGCAGGGAGGCCAGCGCGGGGCCCCGCCACAGCGCGAGGGCCTCGTCGTACAGGGCCGCCGCCCGCCCCGGATCCGGCGCCTCCGCGGCGGCCCGCACGAGCCGCTCGAAGCGGAAGGCGTCGACGTCCTCCCGCCGCGCCTCCAGCAGGTAGCCGCCCTCGACGGACCGCACCGCCGCATGCCCCAGCGCCCGCCGCAGCCGCCCCACCAGTGCCTGCAGCGCGGGCACCGCCTCGGCGGGCGGTTCGCCGTCCCAGACCTCGGCGACGAGCAGCGCCACCGGCACCGCCCGGCCGGGGCGCAGCGCGAGCGCGGTCAGGAGCGCCCGCAGGCGCGCGCCTCCGACGGCGACGGTGGTCCCGTCGTCGTGGGCGGCCTGGGCGGTGCCGAGAATCACGTAGCGCACCGGCCCATTGTCCCCGCCCCCGACCTCCCACCGGCCCCGACCACCGGGATAGGTTTCGCCGCATGGGTCACCAGGGCAGCCGCGGCGAGCGGCAGATCAGTTCCGTATTCCTCGGCATCGTCGCCGTCATGGCGGTCACCGGCTGGGCGGTGTGGACCGGATACGCCTCCAGCCCGGGGCTGGCCGTGTTCCTCTTCGTCACGGCGGCATGGGTCGTCTCGCTCTGCCTGCACGAGTACGCGCACGCCCGCACCGCCCTGCACGGCGGGGACATCACGGTCGGCGCGAAGGGCTACCTGACCCTGAACCCCCTGAAGTACACGCACGCGCTGCTCAGCATCGTGCTGCCGGTGGTCTTCGTGATCCTGGGCGGGCTGGGCCTGCCCGGCGGGGCGGTGTACATCGAGCGGGACCGGATCCGGGGCCGCTGGAAGCACAGCCTGGTCTCGGCCGCGGGCCCGCTGACCAACGTGGCCTTCGCCGTCATCTGCACCGCGCCGTTCTGGCTGGACGCCCTCGACGGGGTCCCGCTCGAGTTCCGCTTCGCGCTGGCGTTCCTCGCCCTGCTCCAGGTCTCGGCGGCGATCCTGAACTTCCTGCCGGTCCCGGGCCTGGACGGCTACGGGGTGATCGAGCCCTGGCTCTCCCACCGGGTCCGCCGCGAACTCGCGCCGCTGGCGCCCTTCGCCCTGATCGGGGTGTTCGCGCTGCTGTGGATCCCGGAGGTGAACGCGTTCTTCTTCGGCGCGGTCGACGGCATCCTGCGCGGGCTGGGCGTCTCGGACCTGGAGACGTACTGCGGCCGTGCCCTGTACCGCTTCTGGCAGGACACGGACGCCTTCTGCACGGCCCCCGGCACCTAGCCGGCCGGCTGCCGCCGCTTCTCGGCCCTGGCCTTGCGTACGTAGAACCAGGCCATGTTGGACGTCAGCCCGGCCAGCAGCACCCACACGATCCCGAGGAAGCTGCCCTCCACGAAGGCGACCACGGCGGCGGCCACGGCGAGGACGCAGACGACAACGGCGAACACGGCAAGGCGGGGCATCCGGAACAGCTCCTCGGCAACACAAGACGGGGTCGAGCCCCACCAGTGTCCCTCATCCGTGCCGGGAGTCTTTTCCCCCTTCACCTGATCTTCCGCACGGCTTCCCGTTACGGTTCGCCCGGGGCTCGCCGTACACGTCGTGCGAGAGAACAACAGCCAGGCCACCGTCGCGTACGGGCGGTCCGGCACACGTGGGGGGACATCACATGCGGGAAATCCCGAAGGGCGCGAACGTCAGCCTGGCCGCCCTCAGCGAGGACGCGGGCTCGGTCGTCGTGAGCCTGAGCTGGACCAGTGCCTCGGGGGCCGGCGACGCGGACGTCTCCGTCCTGTTGCTGGACGAGAACGGCAAGGTCCGCGGAGAGAACGACTTCTACTTCTACAACCATCCCGCCGCCGACGACGGCAGCGTGCAGCTGCTGGGCAAGACGCCGACGGAGAACGGTGACGAGGACCGCATCAGCCTCGACCTGACGGCGGTCCCGGACGGCGTGGCACGGATCGTCGTGGCGGCCAGCCAGTACGGGGGCGCGCGGTTCGGGGACCTGGACGACCTGCGGATGACAATCGCGGACCGGTCCGGTGAGCCGCTCGTCGGGTTCTCCATCGATGACGCCGGGGTGGAGACGGCGTTCATCTTCGGGGAGCTGTACCGGCGGGGCGAGGAGTGGAAGTTCCGTGCCGTGGGGCAGGGGTACGAGACGGGGCTCGCCGGGCTCGCGACCGACTTCGGCATCGCGGTCCTGGAGGACGCCGAGACCACGGAGGCCACGGAGGCCACGGAGGAAGCCGAAGGGGCCGCGAAGACCCTGGGCGCCGGGGGCCCCGGCCCCGTCGGGGAGACGACGTCCGCCACGGCCGTCGCCGTACCGGAGCCGCCCCCGGCGGCTGCGTCGGCCGCGGCGCAGTCCGCCGTTCCGGCGCAGACCCGCGGCCGGAGTCCTCGTACGACCAGGAAGAAGGTCACGCTCCCCAAGGTGCCCGGGAAGTCCCTCGCCGAGAACGACTCCTGGCGTCCCGCGCGGCTGTTCCCGGTCCCCTCCCTCAAGAGCGACAAGGAGAGGGAGGTACGCGCGACCTCGGTGCTGCTGTCGGTCATGGCGCAGGTTCCCGAGCTGGGCCGCCGGCTCACCGCCGGTTTCGGGGCGCCCGCGGGGCGGATGCAGACCTTCACCGAGGTGTCGCTGCCCCACGGCGAGACCCCGCGGCGCCCGGACGGCGTGATCCGGGTCGAGCGCGCGGGCAAGCTGTGGACGGCACTGGTCGAGACGAAGACCAACGGGAATCCGCTCAAGGCCGAGCAGGTCCAGGAGTACATGGACATCGCCGCGCGCCGCGGCTACGAAGCCGTGATCACGCTCTCCAACGACGTGGCGCTCGAAGGCGCCCCGATGGTCGAGGTCAAGATCGACGGCCGGCGCAAGCACAAGGTGAGCCTCTGGCACCTGTCGTGGGCGGAGGTGGCCCACCAGGCGCAGATGCTGATCCGCCACGAAGGGGTGGGCAACGCCGCTCACGCCTGGCTGCTCCAGGAGCTCCTGGAGTACCTCCAGCACGAGAACTCCGGCTGCCACGGGTTCCAGAACATGGGGCCCGCCTGGGTCCCCGTGCGCAAGGGCATCGAGGACGAGACCCTCAGCCTCGGCGATCCGCGCGCCGTGGAGGTCGTCGAGAGCTGGGAGCGGCTCATCCGCCAGGTGTGCCTGCGCCTGGGCGGGGAGCTGGGGCAGAAGGCGCTACCGGTGCAGCGTGCGCGGCGCGGCAGTGACCCGCTGGAGCGGCGGGCCGCCGCGGGCGAGTCGCTGTGCGCGGAGGGCCGGCTGGCGGCGGAGCTGCGGATCGACGGGACGAGCAGGGTCATCGCGGTGACGGCGGACCTGCGTACGGCGAAGGTCCGCACCTCGGTGGACGTCCCGGCGCCGTCGGGCTCGTACCCGCTGGCCACGGCGAAGCGGCTGTTGCGGCTGCTGGCCGAGGCCCCCGCCGACCTGCACGTCGAGAGCCTCGTCGAGGGGGCGAACGGGCCCCGCGGGACGCTGGAGCGGCTGCGGCCCGAGCCGGCGGACCTGCTGCCCAGGGACGGTGCGCAGCTCACCGGGTTCCGGCTGTCGCTCATCAAGGGGATGGGCAATACGCGGGGCAACGCGGAGTCCGGGTTCATCCGGAGCGTCGACGACGCCGTGGAGCGCTTCTACCACGGGGTGGTGGCGCACCTGGGCGCCGTCGAGGGGCAGCGTCCGGGCAGCCGCCGCGGCTGACCGTGCCTCCGGCGGGGCCGGGGCCCCGCCGGGGGAGGTTAGAGGTCCGTGAGGCGGAGGCCCGCGTGGGCCTTGTAGCGGCGGTTCGTGGAGATCAGGTTGGCGACCATGGCTTCGACCTGGTGGGCGCCCCGCAGTCGGCCCGCGAAGACGCCGCGCATGCCGGGGATGCGGGCCGCGAGGGCCTGGACGAGGTCGGTGTCGGCGCGGGATTCGCCGAGGACCATCACGTCGGTGTCGATCTCCTCCACCGAGGCGTCCTGGAGGAGGACGGCGGAGAGGTGGTGGAAGGCGGCGGTGACGCGGGAGTCCGGGAGCAGGGCGGCGGCCTGCTGGGCGGCGCTGCCCTCCTCGACCTGGAGGGCGTAGGCGCCCTGCTTGTCGAAGCCGAGCGGGTTGACGCAGTCCACGACGAGCTTGCCCGCGAGGTCCTCGCGGAGGGCTTCGAGGGTCTTGGCGTGGCCTTCCCAGGGCACGGCGATGATCACGATGTCGCTGCGGCGGGCGCACTCGGCGTTGTCGGCGCCCTCCACCCCGAGGCCCAGCTCGGCGGCGGCCGTCCGGGCCCGGTCGGCGGCGCGGGAGCCGATGATCACCTTCTGGCCGGCCCGGGCGAGCCGGTAGGCGAGGCCCCGGCCCTGGTCCCCGGTGCCGCCGAGGACGCCGACGACCAGGCCGGACACGTCCGGGAGGTCCCAGGGGTCCTTGGCGGGCGGCTTCTGCGTGCTGTCAGAGGAAGTCATGGGGGCGAGCGTACTGCCGAGTACGCCACAGTCGAAGGGATCGGCCGGGTGGGTGACACCGCCGCTCGCGCCCCCGGGCGCCCCCTCCGTGCGGCAGGATGCCGCCATGGACGCCGTGAGGGTCGCGCTGCTGCGCGAGGTGCTCGCCGGGACGCAGTGGCCGGGCGAGGCCCGGCGGTTCGCGGGGGCGCTGCGGCGTGCCGTGGTGCCCTCCGCCGGGCGGCTGCTGCTGGTGGGGACCGAGCAGTACGAGCCCTGGCACCTGGCGGCGCACCTGGTGGACGAGGCCGCCTGGTCGGGGCTGCCGGAGCTGGCGCCGACGCTGGTGCGCCACCACGTGCGGCCGGGTGAGCCCGCGCACCTCTCCGTCGGGCTGAGCCGGCTGGAGGCGGCCCGGCGCGGGCACACGCTGCTGGTGGTGGCGCCCGAGGGGCCGGGCGGGGGGCTGCTGGAGCGGGTCCACGACGCCCGGCGCGCGGGGGCGACCGTACTGTCGCTGGACGGCGGGGATCCGGACCTGGGCACGCTGGCGCACGAGGCGCTGTCGGTGCCCGCCGCCACCTCCGAGCTGGACCTGGACACGGTGCAGCACCTGGTCAGCGCCGCCGCCGGGGAGAACGGCCTGCCGGTGCGGCGGGGGCCAGGGCGGCTGCGGGACCGGCTGGCGCGGCTGGCCGACCAGCTGACCGCGCCGCCGCCCAGCCGCTGGTGAAGGGGCCGGACGAGGCCTAGGGCGTCGTGCCCTCTTCGTCCTCGCGGGTCTTGTCGTTCCAGTTGGGGTCGTTCTGCCATTCGAGGTTGCGCTCCTGCGCCGTCTCCATGGCGTGGCTCGCCTCCTCGGGCGTGGCGTACGGGCCGAAGCGGTCCTTGGCCGGACACTCCGGGCCCTCTTCGACCTTGTTGTGGACCAGGCAGTAGTACCATTCGCCCGGCTTGCCCACCTGGCGCTTCTTGAACAGGGCCATCGTCGGCTCCTTCCTCTGTCGCCATGCTGCCCCATACCCGCTGGATACACTCGCTTGCATGTCTGGCCAGTCGCTGCTCGTACCAGGCGAGCTCTCTCCCGTCCGTTCCGTTCCCGGAAACATCCGCCGGCCCGAGTACGTGGGCAAGCCCATGCCCACGCCGTACACCGGACCGGAGGTGCAGTCGGCCGAGACCATCGAGGCGATGCGCATCGCCGGCCGGATCGCCGCCCAGGCGATGGAGGAGGCCGCCAAGCACATCGCCCCGGGGGTGACCACCGACGAGCTGGACCGGGTCGCGCACGAGTACATGTGCGACCACGGCGCCTACCCGTCGACGCTGGGCTACCGGGGCTTCCCGAAGTCCCTGTGCTCCTCGCTCAACGAGGTCATCTGCCACGGGATCCCCGACTCGACCGTCCTCAAGGACGGCGACATCGTGAACCTCGACGTGACCGCGTACATCGGCGGGGTGCACGGCGACAACAACGCCACGTACCTGTGCGGCGAGGTGGACGAGGAGTCGCGGCTGCTGGTGGAGCGCACCCGCGAGGCGCTGAACCGGGCCATCAAGGCGGTCAAGCCGGGCCGCCAGATCAACGTGATCGGCCGGGTCATCGAGTCGTACGCGAAGCGGTTCGGCTACGGCGTGGTCCGTGACTTCACCGGGCACGGCATCAACTCGTCCTTCCACTCCGGGCTGATCGTCCCGCACTACGACAGCCCGCACGCCACCACCGTCATCGAGCCCGGCATGACCTTCACCATCGAGCCGATGCTGACGCTGGGCACCCACGAGTACGACATGTGGGAGGACGGCTGGACGGTCGTCACGAAGGACCGCAAGCGCACCGCGCAGTTCGAGCACACCCTGGTGGTGACCGACACGGGGACGGAGATCCTGACCCTCCCCTAGCGGGAGCGGGTGCGCGGGCGCCCGTTTTTTTACCGACAGGACGTCGGGAACACATTGACTTAGGCAAACCTAAGTAGGAAGATCGGGCGTGACGGCAGCGTGCCGCCGCGCCCGATTCCTCTTCTTCGGAGGTCCGCCTTGGACGCCTTCTCCACGGTCATCCGCGTCGCCTCGCACGAGCAGCACACCGAAGCCGAGACCTCCACCTTCATGAGCGACCTGCTCGGCGGCCGGCTCGGGGTGGACGCCTACACCCGCTACACCGAGCAGCTCTGGTTCGTGTACCGGGCACTGGAGGACGCGGCCGACGCGCTCCGGGAGGACCCGGTCGCGGGGCCGTTCATCCAGCCCGAGCTGATGCGCGTCGCCGAGATCGAGCGGGACCTGGCGCACCTGATCGGCCCGGACTGGCGGGAGTCGGTGGTGGCGCTGCCCGCGACCGAGGCGTACGCCGCCCGCGTGGCGCGGTGCGCGGCCGACTGGCCCGGCGGGTACGTCGCCCACCACTACACCCGGTACCTGGGCGACCTCTCCGGCGGCCAGATCATCCGGGACAAGGCGGAGCGCACCTGGGGCTTCGAGCGCAAGGGCGACGGCGTGCGGTTCTACGTCTTCGCGGACATCGCGAACCCGGCCGCCTTCAAGCGGACGTACCGCGAGCTGCTGGACGCGATCGTCGCGGACGACCTGGAGAAGCAGCGCATCATCGACGAGTGCAAGCGCGCCTTCGACTTCAACGGCGCGGTCTTCCGCGAGCTGGGCGAGCAGTTCCCGCTCAGCGCGTAGCCGCGCGCAGACGTACGGAAGGGGCCGGTCCGGTGCGCGACGCGCCGGACC
>NZ_JBHWBP010000365.1:0-7615 GCF_042735575.1 Streptomyces sp. NPDC059564
CGTGAGGAAGGGGCTTCCACACGTCCTAACGGGTGAGCGGGGTATGAAGTATTGCTCGCGCTGTTGACCGAGTGCCCGGGATCCGGTGCGCCCCGCCGCGAGCCGCCGGCCGGGAGGGGGGCCTCAGGCGGCCGGGTTGGCGGGGCCGCCGAGCTGGATGCCGGCCATCCGCGTCCACTCGTACGGGCCGGTCTTCACGCGGGCGGCGAACTCTCCGTCGAACTCCTCGTGGAGGGTCAGCCCGGCCTTCTCGGCGGCGAGCTCGGCCACGCCGTAGGTGGGGGCCACCAGGTCGCCCCAGCCGCCGTCGGTGCCGACGAGCACGATGCGGGTACCGGCCTGGCCGATGTGGGCGAGCTGGCCCTCGGCGCCGCCGTGCTTCTTGGCGAACGCGCCGATCTGGCGGGCCAGCTTCGCCGCCGTGCGGTTCTGCTTCTTGTCCGCGGTGTCCGCGGCCTGGGTGCTCTCCGTGGTCTCTGCCATGGAAGGCATGCTACCGGCCGGTAATGAAGGGAGGAAGCATGAAGGGAGGAAGTATCAACGGAGGAAGGGATCCACGGCGACCGCCACGAACAGCAGCGACACATAGGTGATCGACCAGTGGAACAGCCGCATCTCCTTGAGCTTCGCGCCCGTCACCCCGGCCTTGGCCCGGGCGTTCAGCCCGTGCGCCTCCCACAGCCACCAGCCGCCGGCCACCAGCGCGACCGCCGTGTAGAACCAGCCGGTGTACCCCAGCGGGGTGAGCAGCAGCGAGACGGCCACCATCACCCAGCTGTAGAGGACGATCTGCTTCGCGACGGCCTTGTTGCCCGCCACGACCGGCAGCATCGGCACGCCGACCCGCGCGTAGTCGTCCTTGACCTTCATGGACAGCGGCCAGTAGTGCGGCGGCGTCCAGAAGAAGATGACGAGGAAGAGGATGACGGCGGCCCAGGAGACCTCGTTCTTCACGGCCGACCAGCCGATCAGGACCGGCATGCAGCCGGCGATCCCGCCCCAGACGATGTTCTGCGCGGTGCGCCGCTTCAGGAGCATCGTGTAGACCACGACGTAGAAGAGGAGCGCGCCGAGCGAGAGCGCGGCCGACAGCCAGTTGATCAGCAGCCCGAAGAACAGGGTGGAGAGCACCCCGAGGGAGATGCCGAAGACCAGGCATTCGCGCGGGCTCACCATGCCGGTCACCAGCGGCCGCTGGGCCGTACGGTCCATCAGCGCGTCGATGTCGCGGTCGATGTACATGTTCAGCGCGTTGGCGCCGCCCGCGGAGAGGTAACCGCCGAAGCAGGTGGCGAGCACCAGCCAGATCGAGGGCACCGCCTGCTCGGCGAGGAACATCACCGGCACTGTGGTGATCAGCAGAAGTTCGATGATCCGCGGCTTGGTCAATGCCACGAAAGCCATGACCCGGGCCCCGAACGGCCGGTGACCGGGGCTCGTCCCGAGCACCCCCGCTGGACGGGATTCGACGGCCGTCACGCACACCCCTGAGAGAGAATCCAGCAAGCTCCGACTCGGACACTTCAGGACATGAAGGCCCGGTAAAGGCTTGCGCGTACCACGCCACTCTAGACGTTGCACTTACGTCGCCCCGCGCGGGGGTCGTCTCGTGTTGGGCCGATCGGACCGGACGGCCCGATCCCGGGCGCGGACGCCGGATGAACACGAGGCGCCGACCTGGCGACGCACTGCCTGCACTCGAATAGCCGCACGCCCTCGCGGGGGTAGGCTCGGAATCGCGCCGGTGCGTCGTTCGTCACCGGGAATACAACATGTGGAGAGGAGCCCTGACCAACGGTGAGCACCAAGCCGACCACCACAGAGCTCGAGTGGACCGAACTGGACCAGCGGGCCGTCGACACCGCCCGCATCCTGGCCGCCGACGCGGTCCAGAAGGTCGGGAACGGCCACCCCGGTACGGCGATGAGCCTGGCCCCCGCCGCGTACACCCTGTTCCAGAAGGTCATGCGGCACGACCCGGCGGACCCCGAGTGGGTCGGCCGTGACCGCTTCGTGCTCTCCGCGGGGCACTCGTCCCTGACCCTCTACACCCAGCTCTACCTGGGTGGCTTCGGCCTGGAGCTGGACGACCTCAAGGCGTTCCGCACCTGGGGCTCCAAGACCCCCGGCCACCCGGAGTACGGTCACACGACCGGCGTCGAGACCACCACCGGCCCGCTGGGCCAGGGTGTGGCCAACGCCGTGGGCATGGCCATGGCCTCCCGCTACGAGCGCGGTCTGTTCGACCCGGAGGCCGCCGCCGGCACCTCCCCGTTCGACCACATGATCTACGCGATCGCGGGCGACGGCTGCCTCCAGGAGGGCATCTCGCACGAGGCGTCCGCGCTGGCCGGCCACCAGAAGCTCGGCAACCTCGTGCTGCTGTGGGACGACAACCACATCTCCATCGAGGGCGACACCGAGACGGCCGTCTCCGAGGACACCCTCAAGCGCTACGAGGCGTACGGCTGGCACGTCCAGCGCGTGGCCCCGCAGGCCAACGGCGACCTCGACCCGAAGGCGCTGTTCGCCGCCTTCCAGGCCGCCAAGGCCGAGACGGAGCGCCCCTCGTTCATCGCGGCCCGCTCGATCATCGCCTGGCCGGCCCCGCACGCCCAGGGCACCGAGGCCTCCCACGGCTCGGCCCTCGGCAACGACGAGGTCGCCGCGACCAAGCGCGTGCTCGGCTTCGACCCGGAGCAGAGCTTCGAGGTCGCCGACGAGGTCCTCGCCCACACCCGCGGCCTCGGCGACCGCGGCCGCGAGGCCAAGGCCGCCTGGGAGAAGGAGTTCTCCGCCTGGCGCACCGCCAACACCGAGCGCGCGGCCTCCTTCGACCGCATCAACTCCAACGAGCTGCCCGCGGGCTGGGAGGACAAGCTCCCCTCCTTCGAGACCGGCAAGGGCATCGCCACCCGCGCCGCCTCCGGCAAGGTCCTCGAAGCGCTCGGCGCGGTCATCCCGGAGCTGTGGGGCGGCTCGGCCGACCTGGCCGGCTCCAACAACACGACCATCGACAAGAACTCCTCGTTCCTGCCGGTGGGCAACCCGCTGCCGGAGGCCGACCCGTACGGCCGCACCATCCACTTCGGCATCCGCGAGCACGCCATGGCCGCGGCCATGAACGGCATCGCGCTGCACGGCCACACCCGCATCTACGGCGGCACCTTCCTGGTGTTCTCCGACTACATGCGCAACGCCGTCCGCCTGTCCGCGCTGATGCACCTGCCGGTGACGTTCGTGTGGACGCACGACTCCATCGGTCTGGGCGAGGACGGCCCGACCCACCAGCCGGTCGAGCACGTCGCCGCGCTGCGCGCCATCCCCGGTCTGAACGTCGTCCGTCCGGCCGACGCGAACGAGACCGCCATCGCCTGGCGCGAGATCCTGCGCCGCCACACCAAGGTGTTCGGCAAGGGCGCCCCGCACGGTCTGGCGCTGACCCGCCAGGGCGTGCCGACGTACGAGCGCAACGAGGACGCCGCCAAGGGCGGGTACGTGCTGTTCGAGGCCGAGGGCGGTCCCGCCGAGGTCGTCCTGATCGGCACCGGTTCCGAGGTCCAGCTCGCCGTCGCCGCGCGCGAGGCGCTGCAGGCCGAGGGCGTTCCGGCCCGCGTGGTCTCGATGCCGTCCGTCGAGTGGTTCGAGGAGCAGGACCAGGAGTACAAGGACAGCGTCCTTCCCCCCTCCGTCAAGGCGCGAGTCGCGGTCGAGGCCGGCATCGGCCTGACCTGGCACCGTTACGTCGGGGACGCGGGCAGGATCGTCTCGCTGGAGCACTTCGGTGCCTCCGCCGACGGCGCCGTCCTGTTCCGCGAGTTCGGCCTCACCGCCGAAGCCGTGACCACAGCCGCCAAGGCCTCCATCACCGCCGCCGCGCGCTGAGACCGGTACCAGAACCAGTAGGAGATGCAATTCCCATGACAGACGCACTCAAGCGCCTCTCCGACGAGGGCGTGGCGATCTGGCTGGACGACCTGTCCCGCAAGCGCATCACGTCGGGCAACCTCGCCGAGCTCATCGACCAGCAGCACGTGGTCGGTGTCACCACCAACCCGTCGATCTTCCAGAAGGCGATCAGCAGCGGCGACGGTTACGAGCAGCAGCTCACCGACCTCGCCGCCCGCAAGGTCACCGTCGACGAGGCGATCCGCATGATCACGACGGCGGACGTCCGTGACGCCGCCGACATCCTGCGCCCGGTCTACGACTCGACCGAGGGCCAGGACGGCCGCGTGTCGATCGAGGTCGACCCGCGCCTGGCGCACGAGACCACGGCGACCATCGCCGAGGCCAAGCAGCTGGCCTGGCTGGTGGACCGCCCGAACACCCTGATCAAGATCCCGGCGACCAAGGCCGGCCTGCCGGCGATCACCGAGGTCATCGGCAAGGGCATCAGCGTCAACGTGACGCTGATCTTCTCGCTGGAGCGCTACCGCGAGGTCATGGACGCGTACCTGGCGGGCCTGGAGAAGGCGAAGGCCGCCGGCCTGGACCTCTCCAAGATCCACTCGGTCGCCTCCTTCTTCGTGTCCCGCGTGGACAGCGAGATCGACAAGCGCCTCGACGGCATCGGAACCGACGAGGCGAAGGCCCTGAAGGGCAAGGCGGCCCTCGCCAACGCCCGTCTGGCCTACGAGGCCTACGAAGAGGTCTTCGGCAGCGAGCGCTGGGCCGCCCTGGACAAGGCGCAGGCCAACAAGCAGCGTCCGCTGTGGGCCTCGACCGGCGTCAAGGACCCGGCGTACAAGGACACCCTGTACGTGGTGGACCTGGTCGCCCCCGGCACCGTGAACACCATGCCCGAGGCCACCCTGGAGGCCACCGCCGACCACGGCGAGGTCTCCGGCGACACCATTCGCGGCACGTACGGGCAGGCTCGCGCCGAGCTCGACGCGGTCGCGAAGCTGGGCATCTCGTACGACGATGTGGTGCAGCTGCTCGAAGACGAAGGCGTCGAGAAGTTCGAGGCGTCGTGGAACGACCTGCTGAAGTCGACCGAGGCGGAGCTCAAGCGCCTCGCCCCCGCGGAGGACTGAGTATTTTGTCGGTGAACGGAGCGAACCCGCTTCGTGACGCACAGGACCGGCGGCTCCCGCGCATCGCGGGGCCGTCCGGCCTGGTCATTTTCGGCGTTACGGGTGACCTGTCGCGCAAGAAGCTCATGCCCGCCATCTACGACCTGGCGAACCGCGGCCTGCTGCCGCCGGGCTTCTCCCTGATCGGCTTCGCCCGCCGCGAATGGCAGGACGAGGACTTCGCCCAGGAGGTGCACGACGCGGTCAAGCAGCACTCGCGCACCCCCTTCCGCGAAGAGGTCTGGCAGCAGCTGGTGCAGGGCTGCCGGTTCGTCCAGGGCGATTTCGACGACGACGCGGCCTTCGAGACCCTGAAGGCCACCATCGAGGAACTCGACAAGGCGCAGGGGACGGGCGGCAACTTCGCCTTCTACCTCTCGGTGCCCCCGAAGTTCTTCCCCAAGGTGGTCCAGCAGCTCAAGGACCACGGTCTGGCGCAGAAGGAAGGCTCCTGGCGGCGCGCCGTCATCGAGAAGCCCTTCGGCCACGACCTCAAGAGCGCGGAAGAGCTCAACAAGGTCGTCCACGAGGTCTTCCCCCGTGACGAGGTCTTCCGGATCGACCACTACCTCGGCAAGGAGACCGTCCAGAACATCCTGGCGCTCCGCTTCGCCAACACCATGTTCGAGCCGATCTGGAACCGGTCGTACGTCGACCACGTGCAGATCACCATGGCGGAGGACATCGGCATCGGCGGCCGTGCCGGGTACTACGACGGCATCGGCGCGGCCCGTGACGTCATCCAGAACCACCTGCTCCAGCTGCTGGCGCTGACGGCGATGGAGGAGCCCGGCTCCTTCCACCCCAAGGCGCTGGTGGCCGAGAAGCTCAAGGTGCTGACCGCCGTGGAGCTGCCCGAGGACCTGGGCAAGCACACCGTGCGCGGCCAGTACTCGGCCGCCTGGCAGGGTGGCGAGAAGGTCGTCGGGTACCTCGAAGAGGACGGCATCGACCCCAAGTCGAAGACCGACACCTACGCGGCCATCCGCCTGGAGATCAACAACCGCCGCTGGGCGGGCGTCCCGTTCTACCTGCGGACGGGCAAGCGCCTGGGCCGCCGGGTGACCGAGATCGCGGTGGTCTTCAAGCGGGCCCCCTACCTGCCGTTCGAGTCGGGCGCGACCGAGGAGCTGGGGCAGAACGCCCTGGTCATCCGGGTCCAGCCGGACGAGGGCGTGACCGTCCGCTTCGGCTCCAAGGTGCCCGGCACCTCCATGGAGGTCCGGGACGTCACGATGGACTTCGCCTACGGCGAGTCCTTCACCGAGTCCAGCCCCGAGGCCTACGAGCGGCTCATCCTCGACGTCCTCCTCGGCGACGCGAACCTCTTCCCGCGCCACCAGGAGGTCGAGCTGTCCTGGAACATCCTCGACCCGATCGAGGAGTACTGGGACAAGCACGGCAAGCCCGCGCAGTACCCGGCGGGCACCTGGGGGCCGGTCGAGGCGGACGAGATGCTCGCACGAGACGGACGGAGCTGGCGCCGGCCATGAAGATCGACCTCACGGAGACCACCTCCAGCAAGATCAACGCCGCGTTGGTGCAGGCGCGCCGGGACATCGGCACGCCGGCCATCGGCATGGTCCTCACGCTGGTGATCGTGACCGATGAAGAGAACGCGTACGACGCGCTCAAGTCGGCGAACGACGCGTCCCACGAACACCCCTCGCGGATCGTCGTCGTGGTCAAGCGGGTCAGCCGCTCCCCGCGCAGCCGCCGCGATGCCCGGCTCGACGCGGAGATCCGTGTCGGGGCGGACTCCGGCACCGGGGAGACGGTCATCCTCCGCCTGCACGGCGAACTGGTCAACCACGCCCAGTCGGCGGTGCTCCCGCTCCTCCTGCCCGACGCCCCCGTGGTCGTCTGGTGGCCGGACGGCGCTCCCGCGGACCTGGCGGGCGACCCGCTGGGCGCGCTGGGGCAGCGACGGATCACGGACACCTACGCCTCCGAGAAGCCGATCGCGGCGCTCGGTGTGCGGGCGGAGTCGTACGCCCCGGGTGACACGGACCTGTCCTGGACCCGGATCACCCCGTGGCGCTCCATGCTGGCCGCCGCGCTGGACCAGCAGACCCTGTCGGTCGTCTCGGCGACCGTCGAGGGCGAGGACGAGAACCCGAGCTGCGAGCTGCTGGCCATGTGGCTGGCGGACCGTCTCGGGGTCCCGGTCCACCGCACCCTCTCCGGGGGTCCGGGCCTGACCGCCGTACGCCTGGAGACCAAGGACGGCGCGATCGTCCTGGACCGGGCGGACGGGGCCCTCGCCACGCTGTGCATGCCGGGGCAGCCCGACCGTGCGGTGGCGCTCAAGCGCCGGGACACGGCCGAGCTCCTGGCGGAGGAACTGCGCCGCCTGGACCCGGACAACACGTACGAGGCGTCCCTGAAGTTCGGCGTCTCGCGCCTGGAAGCCTCGGCGCCGGCCCCGGCCAAGGCCCCGGCCGAGCCCGAAGCCGAAGCCGCGAAGCCGACGGCCAAGCCCGCCGCCAAACCGGCGACGAAGAAGGCCCCGGCCAAGTAACGGAAGCCCGCCGCGC